>CATJCJ010000390.1 GCA_949738935.1 uncultured Eubacteriales bacterium
ATTGTCTGAAAAAAATATTTAATTCAATGCTTTTTAACGCTTTCGGCGTTTAAAAAACAAAACGCCTTTCACTAAAACATTGAATGAAATATTTTTTTGCTGGATTGGCATAATTTTGCGGTTTCGAAAGAAGTCTAATATGTGAGGAAATAAAAAGTATTTTATCCTTGTTTGGAGCGTATCTTAAAATACTTGCGATTGTTAAAAGTATATAAAATCTTATTTTTCAAAGTTTATTTTTTACTTTCTAAAAACCAAGATATCCTAAAAATTATAAAAAGTAAACGAAAACAATTTAATTTTATTTCACTTTTTATAATTTTTGTGAGTGTTTTAGTTTTCAGATATGCTTTGTAGTTGTTGTTTAAATTATTAAGAATGTTTATTTGGGGGGATTTATTATGTTATGTGAAAAATGTAAAAAAAATTCCGCTACAGTTTATTATCAGCAAATTGTTAACGGAGAAAAAACAGAACTTCATCTTTGTCCGGAATGCGCGTCGAAAATGCATGGGGTTATGTCTTTTGATAATATGTTTAAAGGATTTCTTGATAGTTTTATGGATATGGGTATGGGGGATGTGGGTTATACAAAGTTAAATTCTTTCGCTTGCCCTTCATGTAAAATGACTTTTGAGGAGTTTAAGCAAACAGGCAAGGTTGGCTGCGCCGATTGTTATGATGCGTTTAAGAGGCAACTTGTTCCTGTTCTTAAAAATATTCACGGACAGCCTCGGCATTCCGGAAAGATTCCTAAAAAGGCAGGGGCTGAACTTTATACAAAACGTGAAATTGAAAAATTGAAAATCGAGCTTAAAAAAGCTGTTGAAAAAGAAGAATATGAACTTGCGGCAAAACTTAGAGATGAGATTAAAGCTTTGGAGGGAGGGAATTTTAATGAATAAATGGTATGATTCTGATGAAACGGATAATAATATTGTTATATCTTCCAGGGTTCGCCTTGCTAGAAATATCAGAAAATATCCTTTCTCTTATAAGCTTTCTGAACAACAGGCTCAGGAACTTATTGAGGAAGTTAAAAACTCAATTAAAGATTCTAAAACTGTTTTTGGCGATAGTTTTGATTTTGTTAAAATTAATGAAAAATCTGATATTGAAAAATACTCTCTGCTTGAAAATCATTCGGTTAGCTCTGAGCTGATAAATAAAAATAAACCTGCGGCTCTTCTTCTTAAAGATGATGAGACTGTTTCAATTATGATTAATGAGGAAGATCATATACGTATACAAACTGTTTTTCCCGGATATAATATTAAAAAGGCTTGGGAGCTTGCTGATAAAATTGACAATCTTGTTGAGGAAAGTGTTGAGTATGCTTTTGATGAGGATTATGGCTATTTGACTTCATGTATCACAAATGTCGGAACGGGAATGAGGGCCTCTTTTATGATTCATATACCTCTTATTGAGATGTCAGGGCAAATTGAGAATCTTAGCCAAGCTATAAGCAAATTTGGTATGACTTTGAGAGGTATTTACGGAGAGGGTTCTGAGCCTCTTGGCGGAATTTATCAGATTTCGAATCAAGTCACTTTGGGAAAAAGCGAGGAAGAAATTATTGAGGCTCTTAAAAACGTTACAAATCAAATTGTTGAACAAGAAAATGAACTTAGAAAGGGAGTTTTGAAAGAGCGTAAAATTGATTTTGAGGATAAGATATTCCGCTCTTACGGTATTTTATCAAATTGCAGAAAAATAAGCTCTAAAGAGGCTATGCAGCTTCTTTCTGATTTGAGACTTGGTATTATGACCGGTATATTAACTCTTGAGAATGATGTGAGTATACACAGGATTATGATGAATATTCAGCCGGGTAATTTGATTAAATATATGAACAAAAACGGAAGTCCCGATGAGAGAGATATTCAAAGGGCAAAATATATTAGAGAAACTTTGACTAATTAAAAGCAAAAGGGGGCTACATAAATGCAGATTAAATTTACCAAAAAAGCACAACAGGCTATTGAGGAAGCCCGCGGAGCCGCCGCTGAACTTGGACAGGGGTATGTCGGTTCGGAGCATATGCTTATTGGGCTTTTGCGCTGTAATGATTCTGTCGCTTTTAAAGCTTTGGAACAGCAAAGTGTTAATGAAAATGATGTTATTGAAAAAATAAATGAGCTTATTGGAGTTGGTGATGAGTCAAATCTTATTGAGGCGCCTGTTGATTTTACTCCGAGAACTAAACGTATTCTTGAGAAAAGTCTTCAAGAGGCTATTAATATGGGGACTACTTATATTGGGACGGAGCATTTACTTCTCGCGATTATAAAAGAAGATGACAGTGTTGCCACAAGAATTCTTGCTCTTTTGAATGTTAATGGCAACAGACTTTATGAGGATATTTTGTCTATGCTTGGAGAAAGTGAAAGCAACGGAAATGATGCTCCTATTAACGCGAAAGGTAAAAGAGGAAGAAAAAATTCTAGAACGCCTACTCTTGACCAATACAGCAGAGACTTGAATATTATGGCCGGTGAGAATAAATTTGACCCAATTATAGGCAGAGACAAGGAGATTGAGCGTGTTATTCAAATTCTTAGCAGGAGAACTAAAAATAATCCTTGTCTTGTTGGTGACCCCGGTGTTGGAAAAACAGCTATTGCAGAGGGACTGGCTCAAAAAATTATCTCCGGGGACGTTCCTGAGATTCTTAAAGATAAAAGAGTTGTTTCATTGGATTTATCTTCTATGGTTGCCGGAAGCAAGTATAGAGGTGAGTTTGAGGAACGTATTAAAAAAGTTATTGAGGAAGTTAAAAAAGCGCAAAATGTTGTTTTGTTTATTGATGAGTTGCATACGATTATCGGGGCCGGGGGAGCTGAGGGTGCTATCGACGCTTCTAATATATTAAAACCGTCTCTCGCAAGAGGTGAACTCCAGGTTATCGGAGCGACAACTTTAAATGAATATAGAAAATATATTGAGAAAGACGCCGCTCTTGAGAGAAGATTTCAGCCTGTTAAAGTTTTGGAGCCATCTGAGGAAGACGCTATTGAGATGTTAAAGGGGCTTCGCGATAAATATGAGGCTCACCACAATGTTCAGATTACGGACAGCGCTATTATTTCAGCGGTTAAACTTTCTAACAGATATATCTCAGATAGATTTTTGCCGGATAAGGCTATTGATGTTCTTGACGAGGCGGCGTCAAGAGTCAGGTTAAAAACATTTACCGCTCCTCCCAATATTAAAGAACTTGAAGACGAAATAGCGTCTCTTGAAAAAGAAAAAGAAGCCGCTATTAAAACAGAAGAATTTGAAAGAGCTGGCAAGGTTAAAAAAAGACAAGATGAGATAAAAGCTGAACTTAAAAAGGCTAAAGAGGACTGGAACGCTGAAAACAGTAAGGATACTCAAGTTGTTGGTGAAGATGATATCGCTGATACTGTATCGAATTGGACAGGTATTCCTGTTAGACGGCTTCAGGAAGAAGAGGGAGAACGTCTTAAAAATATGGAAAATATTCTTCATGAGAGAGTTATTGGTCAAGACGAGGCTGTTAAAGCTATATCTAAGGCTGTTAGGCGAGGCAGGGTTGGACTTAAGGACCCTAAAAGACCTATTGGCTCATTTCTTTTCCTTGGACCGACAGGTGTTGGAAAAACTGAACTTTCAAAAGCTTTGTCAAACGTTCTTTTTGGTGAGGATGACGCTATGATTCGTGTTGATATGAGCGAGTATATGGAGAAACACAGTGTGTCAAAGCTTATTGGCTCACCTCCGGGATATGTTGGGTATGACGAGGGCGGTCAGCTTTGTGAGAAAATAAGAAGAAAACCTTATTGTGTTATACTGTTTGATGAGATTGAGAAAGCACATCCAGATGTGTTTAACATTCTTCTTCAAGTCCTTGATGACGGTCATATTACAGACGCTCAGGGCAGGAAAGTTGATTTTAAAAACACGGTTATTATAATGACCTCAAACGCCGGGGCAAGAAGTATTACTTCACCCAAAAAGCTTGGGTTTAATCAATCTGGTGATAACAGAGTATTGGATTATGAGGATATGAAAAAAGATGTTATGGAAGAAGTTAAAAGGATTTTTCGGCCGGAGTTTTTAAATCGTATTGACGATATTATTGTATTTCATACTCTTGCGAAAGAAGATGTTAAAAAAATCGCTAAACTTATGTTTGGGGAACTTCAAAAGAGAATTAAAGAAAATATGCGGATTGATGTTAATATTACAGACCAAGCTCTTGAAAAATTAGCTGAGATTGGATTTGATTCCGCTTATGGCGCCAGACCTTTGCGCAGAGCTATTCAAAATCAGATTGAGGACTTATTTGCCGAGTCGGTTCTTGACGGTAAATATGGAGAGGGAGATTCAGTTACGGTTTGTGTTAAGGATGGTAAAATTTCTATAAAAAATAATTGATTGTTGTGAGTTGTTGAGATTTCTCGGCAAACTCTGCGGTTTTACCTCAAACTCCACAAACTTTTTGAAAAAAGTTTGACAAAAACTTTTGTGCGAAACTACGTTTTGCCGAGTTTCACTGCAATTTCTTATCGAACTTACGTTAATATATAAAATTATGTGGTAAAAGCAATTATAAGGTTCATAAGAAAGTATTAGACTTCTTTCGAATAAAATTTTTTTGATTTTGATGGATTTATTATTGTCATAGGAATAGATAAATCCACATAAATATAGTGTTTATGTGGATTCGCGACATTTCTGATATTTGTTTTTTATGGTGTGTTGAATTACGATTTTATACTTTGTCGGTTTTGCATTTTACGCCAACTGTAAAAACCATATATGTCATTAACGAAAAACATTATAAAACAAGCAACCATGGGAATATATGAAACATTTTCAACAGAGGCTAATCCCCATAAAACTATTAAAACTAAATCGTTGAAAGCATATCCTATCGCGTAATAAGGGCTTCTTAGATATGTAAGATAAGAGGCTATAAAGCTTGTTGTTATAGAAATTGTACTGAACAGCAAATTGGCGTTTTTTAACGCTGATAATATGAAATAAAATATTATTGTTACTATTGCCGATAATATAAACATAATTGATATTTGTTTTTTTGTGAGTCTGTTAACCTCAACTTCTCTTGTTCCCTCATATGGATGTTTAATCCAAGATATTGTTGTGAAAATAGCTATTGGTGCTGTCATACATAAGTAGGTTATCATCTCTCCATAGTATTTGAAGAAGAAAGATATAATACCATAAAACACGGAGAAAATGATTGTTAAAATTTGTCCTAAAACATATCCCTTAGCAATAAAAATTAACGCTGTAACCCCTATTAGAGACGCTATTATAGTTATGATATCAATTTTTTCTGATAACAAAGATGAAATCATAATTATACATACTGATATTGACCATAGTATTAATTCTGTTTTTGACAAATCATAAACAGAGCTTTTTATATTCATAAAATAACCTCCCAAAAAAATAAACATCCGATAAACACATCTTCTAAGACCTAATGATGTGTAAACGAATGTTTTAGTAATACCACCCGGCGGCGGTTAATCATATTTATAATATATCATAACACGAATATATTGTCAATAAGATTATTTATAGCGAAACAAGAAAAAGACAACCAAAGAACTGTGGGCGCTGATTCATACGCAAGCCATTAAAAAGGGCTTGACCCTAAGCTTTATAACGGAAAGACTTGCTTTCCTAGAGTGTCTGAAAACTTAAGAGACTGTTAAAAATATATAGAATCTTATTTTTTAAAAATTATTTTTATTCTCCCAAAAGCAAAATATTAACAAAAATTATAGAAAGTAAAACTAATTGAGTTGTTTTTGGCTTATCTTATATAATTTTTTTGATATTTTAGTTTTATAAAATCATACAAGTTTTTCAAATAACTGAGATTTTGTATAATTTTATAGTAAATGACAAATGCTTTTGTTGTTTACTATAATAATAATCAGAAAACTTTTAAATACGCTTTTAATTTATAGTTCCTGTTCCGTTTATAATAATGTTGACATTTTCGGAGAGCTCCATATTTTCAAATAGATTTTCTTTATCAAATTTTTTGTATAATGAGTTTTCTTTTTTTCTGCAATAGTCTTGAAGCTCAAATACATCAGTGTTTAAATTATATTTGAAAAAATCAAATGTTTTTTTTATGCTTTCACGAATAGAAGCTTCATAAGCTGTTTCAAGTTCTGAAATTGGAACATTGTCATTTTTGTATTCCTCAACGTTTCCTTCAATGTCTACGTTTATAATGCATTTTACAGCATTGTTTTCCTCACGAAATTTAATATCAGTGTTTTTCTTTGTTACTTTTAATGGAACGTTAATTCCGTTAAATTTTGTTGTAACATCTGTTTCCATAATATCCTCCTTGACGATTACATATCCCTCCATAATATCGTTTTTGGCATACCCTGCCAATGAATAGTCTTTTATTACTGACATACCTGAAAAACAGAGTTCTCCATCTTCTATTTCAATAACAGGAATAACCGTGTTTCCTGTTGTGGCAAGCTGAACAAGCATGTCTTGTAAATTCTTTTTAAAAGTTATATCAGTATTTTTCTTATTATTATTGAAAAAGGCTGTGACAAATAAACCTGTTGTTTTTCTGTCGCCAGTATAACCTTTTAATATTTTTTCTGCGTCTTCTCTCGCTGAGCATATGAGGACTTTTCTGCCTACTTCTTTATTTCTCTCAAGAGCGTCTACCGCTTGTTTGAACATTTTTTTATCTTTTAAAATTTTCTCACCAAAAACACAAAGTTTGATTTGTCCAAAATTAAGTTTTCTATCTGTCTCACTATCAATATCTTTGACTGTTGACCATATTGAATATCCACTTTTACTTTGAGTATAAGAATTTTCTGTCTCGTCTTCTGATTTTCCTTCTTCGGGAGCGTTTTCACCAAAAGATTCGGGAGTTGGTATCTCAACGGATATACTAAATTGAGAATCTCTTTTTTTGTCAATGCCCATAGCAGTGACAAAGCCTCTTTCTTCCGGCTCAACATTATCCCAGCATCCTGTAAGTAAAAAAGCAGTTAATGTGACGGCAGAAATAATTTTAAATTTCTTTTTGACTATTTTCATTAAAATCACCACCAAGTTTTTTGATTTTCGCGATAATTAAAAGTAGGGCGGGAATTATAAGAATATAAGCCGCTCCAAAGGACATATATATTTTTTCTGAGATAGCTATAACTTCACTAATATTGTCCGGAATTAGGGAAATGCAAAATACAATGACGGCGGTTAAGATAATATACCAAAAGTGTTTTCCTTTTTTTGTAATGTCTTTTGTTAGCATTGATGAGAAAAATAAACCTGCGTTTATAATTATGAATATAGACATTATCCAAAAACTCATTACAATAGCGTCTTGACGTTCAATGAAAGCTCCGGGCATATCAACAGCATCCATAAGTTCCAAAACAGGCCAAATTTGATTTCTTATGTCAAAAGGACCAAATTTTGAAAGAGTGACGACTGTAATTAATACCATAATAATTCCGATAAATCCAACAGCTTTAATGCTTTCTTTTTTCGCGTTTTTTCTATTGTTTAAATATGGGTAGGCAAGGAGAATAAACTCAAGCCCTGAAAATGAAAATAAAGAGAAAATTCCTCCCATGGTTAAAGATTTTCCATCAGACTCAAAAAATGGCATAAGATTTGTATAATCGGAACCTGCCGCTACAAAAGCGAAAACAATAAAAAGCGGAATGAATATTATAAAAATTAATATCTCACTTATGCGGCCTCTGACTTCGTATCCTTTTGAGGCGCCATAAACTCCAAGCAGAAGCATACAAGCTGATATAATATAAGAAGGGGTGTTAAATAAAATGGTTTGTTTTACAATTTCACTGAAAATTCTTACTTCTATAGATAATGAGAATATTATCTTTATGATAAATCCAATAGTAAGGATAATTCCTATGGGTTTTGACACAATTTTTCCTGTGTAGGTTACAAAGTCATCGTTGGGAAATAACTCAGCCAGGCTTGAAATAATCCAAGCACAGATACAGGCGAAAACTGTTCCTATTATAACACAGAGCCAGCCGTCGGCTCCGGCGAATTCAGCTGCTTTTTTTGGTAAAAATGTTATTCCCATACCAAATATATCTAAAATTAAAAGGGTTTGTAATTGTTTTATTGAGATTTTATTATTTGAAGAAAACATTTATTTCCTCCTTGTGATAGAGTTTTTATTTTCTCTCATTCTTATTTTTTGATTTGAGCTCGCGAAAATTGGTCTTTTTCTCATTTTAAATATTGGAAGTCTAAAAAAGGTGTCTTTCATATCAGAGCTGCTTTCGGCTGACGTAAACGGAAACATAAATGGAATTCCAAAACTTTTTAATGCCACAAGATGTATCAAAATGAGAAGCGATGAAACCCAAAACCCAAAAAGTCCAAGTATTGATGAGAAAAATATTATAATGTATTTTACAAGTCTAAATCCTGATACAAGAGCTATATTTGGAATAGAAAAACTGCAAAGCCCTGTTAGAGAAACAATAATAACAACAATAGGGCTGACGAGACCTGCCTCAACAGCCGCCTGGCCAATTATTATTCCTCCGACAATACCTAGTGTGCTTCCTATTGCTGAGGGCAGTCGAATACCTGCTTCTCTTAATGTCTCAAAGGCTATTTCCATAAGAAGAACCTCAAATACCGCAGGTATTGGAACATTTCCTCTTGATGAGGCGATTTTAAAGAGCAATTGAGTTGGAATCATAGACGGGTGATATACGGCTGTCGCTATATAAAGTCCCGGCAAAGCCACAGCTATAAAACCGGCTATATATCTTATGATTCGAGAGAAACTCATAATTTCCCATCTTTGATAATAGTCTTCGGCGGATTGATAAAATGACGCTAAAACGGCTGGAAGCATAATAACAAAAGGGGTGTTATCAACAATAATGACAACTCTGCCCTCAAGAAGTGCTGAAGTTGCTTTATCAGGTCTTTCTGTAAGTTGAACTTGAGGAAATGGTGACAAGTAGTTGTCTTCAATAAATTGCTCAATGTAACCGCTGTCTAAAATTCCGTCAATATCAATATCATTAATTCTGCGTTTTGTTTCCTCAAGTATTTCTTTTCGAACAATATCGTCAATATAAACTATGCCTATGTCTGTTTTTGAACGTCTGCCAACTTTAAGTTGTTCAATCTTTAGTCTTGTGTCACGAATTCGTCTTCGTATAAGAACAGTGTTAATTCTGAAAGATTCAGCGAAAGCTTCTTTTGAGCCTTGAACAACTATTTCGGTGTCGGCTTCAGAAACTCCTCTTTTTGGAAAGCCTTTTGTTGATACGATAATTCCTTTTGAAAAACCATCTATGAGCAGTAAAGTGTTGCCTGATAATATTTCTGTGCAAGAATCGTCAAGGTTATCACTTTCTTTTATGTCCGCTGTTGTTATTCCTCCGTCTACAAGTTCTTTGAATAAGCTATATTCAAGATTATTTTTATCGGGAGGTGTTTTTTTTATCTCAATCATTAAAGTATCTAAGACTCTTGATTCGATAAGGTCTCTATTTACCATATCATCTACATAAATGACATAAAGCCATATATCTTTATCGACACCTATAGGAAATTTTCTTTTTACAATATCTCCACAGTTTTTAAAAAGATTTTCAAGATAGGATATATTTTCATCTATATTTTGAGAAATATTTTTTTTATTTTTACTATTATTGTCCAAAAAATCACCACCTATTTTTTTACTTTAACGTGAGTTCGATGAAATTTTATAATTAATGGAACCTTTTTGGTTCTAAACTTCCAAAAATGCTCTTGAAGCATTAAAAACCTTGAGGTTTCACCTCAAACTCTACAAACTTTTTGAAAAAGGTTTGACAAAAACTTTTGTGCGAAACTATGTTTCGCTGAGTTTTACTGAAAATTTTCGTCGAACTCACATTATTTTTACTGATTTTTTTGATATTTTAATAGTTTTTAGACAGGCTCTTAGGAGGCTTTTATATTGATTTTAGTTATTGGCGGAGCTTTTCAGGGTAAATTAACTTTTGTCAGAAATACTCTTGGGATTTCTGATGATAATATTTTTGATAAATTTCATTTGAAAGTTAAAAACTTGATTGAGCAAAACGGAAATATTGATGATTTTTTGAAAGAGATTTTTTATGGGGGTTTTGATGTTATCATAAGTGACGAGATTGGATGCGGCATTGTTCCGGCTCGGAAAGAGGACAGGCTTTGGAGGGAGACTGTTGGCAGGGCTTTATGTGATATAGCGTCTCGCTCTTCTGAGGTATGGAGAGTTCAATGCGGTATTGGAATTAAAATAAAAGGCTGAGTGTTTATGAGTAGGGAGTAATAAAAGGGAAGATTTTATGTTTGGATATTCTGTTTATGCCTGTTTTATAGGCTTTTTTTTAGATTTTATTTTTGGTGACCCTCATTTTTTGTATCACCCTGTCAGGCTTGTTGGCGGATTGATTTCTTTTTGTGAGAAATATCTTAGAAAGATTTTTCCTAAAAGTGAACTGGGATTGAAAACCGCTGGATTGGTTTTGGTTATAATTGTTTCTTCTGTTACTGTTGGCGGTGTTTTTATTATTTGCTTTTTCGCGTATAAGACTGACACTTATTTTGGAATCGCTGTTGAGAGCATATTGTGCTATTTTTGGCTGGCGGCTAAATCTCTTAAGACAGAAAGTATGAAAGTTTATAGTAAAGTCTTAAACGGAGATATTATTGGGGCGAGGAAAGCTCTTTCTATGATTGTTGGGAGAGATACAGACAGTCTTAACGAAAAAGATATTATTAAAGCTACTGTTGAAACTATCGCGGAGAATTTGTCTGACGGTGTTATCGCCCCTATGCTGTATATATTGATTGGCGGAGGTGTTTTTGGGGCTTTGTATAAGGCTGTTAACACTATGGATTCTATGGTTGGATATAAAAATGAGAAATATATACTTTTAGGAAAATACGCCGCTGGGCTTGATGATATTGTTAATTATCTGCCGTCGAGAATTTCGGCGGTTATGCTGATTTTATCAAGCTTTATTTTGGGTATGGACTGTAAAGGCGCTTTTGCGGTTTTTAAAAGAGACAGATTTAATCACTCAAGCCCTAATTCGGCTCAGACAGAGGCCGCGTGCGCGGGGGCTTTGGGTATTCGGCTTGGCGGAAACGCTTATTATTTTGGACGGTTATATGAAAAACCTTTTATTGGTGATGATGTTGTTAGTATTTCGCCGATAAAGATTGTTGAGGCTAACAGACTTATGTATTCCGCTTCAATTATGACAATTTGTTTTTTTGGAATTGGATTTTTGATGTTGAAAGAATTTGTGTTTTGAGGCGGGGCTTCAAATTTTACCCGCTTTTTTTTTAAAGGCAGAATAAAAAATTTTGATTTTATTGATAGATTAACGCAATTTAAATCAGAACCACATTTTAAAAATGCGGTTCTGATTTAAATTTGTATTTAGACAGGCTCTTATATCTTTTATTCATTGAAAAAATCTTTTACTTTCTCACCAAAACTTTTGCTCTTTTTTTCTGTGGGAGCGTCTCCCGCGAATTCTCGAAGAAGTTCTTTTTGACGTTCTGTAAGTTTTGTGGGGACTTGTACTTTGAATGTGATGATTTGGTCACCTCTGTATTTGCTGTTGCGTACGTTTGGCGCTCCTTTGCCTTTTAAAACGGCGGTATCGCCCGGTTGAGTGCCTGCTTTTAAGGTATATTTTTCATCACCGTCTATGGTCATAATTGTTAACTCATCTCCAAGCGCCGCTTGTGTGAATGAGATTGGAACGTCAAGATATATATCGTTTTCTTTTCGAACAAAATTTTTGTGGGGCTTGACGTATATGTTTATATACAGGTCGCCGTTTGGACCGCCTTTTTCACCGGCTTCTCCAAAACCGGCTTTTCTTATGCTCTGACCGTTGTCAATTCCTTTTGGTATGGAAATTTTAACGCTTTTGTTCTTTTTGACCTTTCCTTTGCCCCGGCAGGCTGGACAAGGTTCTTTTATTATTTTGCCTTCGCCATGACAGGCTGAGCACGGCCGTGTACTTCGCATTGTTCCGAACATAGTCTGCTGTGTAACACTTTCTTGACCTGTTCCGCCGCATTTTTTACAGTTTTCGGCTACTGTTCCTGGTTTCGCTCCTGTTCCCTTGCAGTTGTCACAGGTTTCCGTAACGTTTAGTGAGATTTCCTTTTCGGTTCCGAACATTGATTCCTCAAATGAAATCTGCATATTGGCCTGAATATCAGCGCCTCGTTTTGGCCCGTTTCGTCTTCTGCCGCTTCCGCCGCCGAAAATATCACCAAAACCGCTGCTTCCAAAGAAAGTCTCGAAAATATCACCAACATCCATTCCACCGCTGAAACCACCGCCAAAGCCGCCGCCAAAACCACCTCCGCCGCCGTTCTCAAACGCTGAGTGTCCGTATCTGTCGTATGCTGCCTTTTTCTGAGAGTCACTTAAGACCTCGTATGCCTCTCCCGCTTCTTTAAATTTCGCTTCCGCTTCTTTATTATTTGGATTCGCATCCGGGTGATATTTCTTCGCGAGTTTTCTGTATGCCTTTTTGATTTCGGCGTCACTGGCGTTTTTATCAACCCCAAGCACCTCGTAATAATCTCGTTTATCAGCCAAGCTCACCCCTCCTTAAAAATTGATTTTTACGGCAACTTTGTTTTTTGCCAAGAACTTGAGTTTTTTTTCGGCGAAACATAGTTTCGCGTTAAAGTTCTTTGACCCGCTTTCTTTTAAGAAAGCGGGTAGGTTTGGGCAAAGCCCAAGATATTTATTAAAAACGCTTTAAATCATTTATTTTACATATCAATTACGTCATCACCTGAGTTTTGACTTTGAGCGCCTCCCATATTTGGGTCGGCTCCGGCCTGAGCTCCGGCTTGCTGATAGAGTTTTGTTGAGAAGTCGTTTACAGCTTTTGAGAGGGTTTCGGTGGCTGTTTTTAATGTCGCCACATCACTTTCGGACATTGTTTCTGAGTTCATTCCCTCTGTTACTTTTTTGAGGTTCTCAACTTCTCCTTGAAGTTTGTTTCTGTCTTCGTCAGTAATTTTGTCTTTGAGGTTTTCGTCATTTAATAATTTTTCTGTCTGGAAAATTAAACTGTCGGCCTCATTTTTGACATCTATCGCCTCTTTGCGTTTTTTGTCTTGTTCAGCGTATTGCTCGGCTTCTTTTACCGCTCTGTCAATTTCCTCGTCGCTTAAGTTTGTGCTTGAGGTAATTGTGATGTTCTGTTCTTTTCCTGTTCCTAAGTCTTTCGCTGAAACTTTTGTGATTCCGTTGGCGTCTATGTCAAAAGAAACCTCAATCTGCGGTACTCCTCTTGGGGCGGGAGCGATTCCGTCAAGTCTGAATCGTCCAAGGGATTTATTGTCTCTCGCCAAAGGTCTTTCTCCTTGAACAATATTTATGTCAACGGCTGTCTGATTGTCTTCGAATGTTGAGAAGATTTGTTTTTTGTTGGTTGGTATTGTTGTGTTTCTCGGAATCAAAACTGTTGATACGCCTCCGGCTGTCTCTATTCCGAGAGAAAGAGGTGTTACGTCAAGAAGAAGTATGCTTCCCGCTCCCTCATCGCCGGCAAGTTTTCCTCCTTGAATTGACGCTCCTAACGCTACGCATTCGTCAGGGTTAATTCCTTTGAACGGTTCTTTTCCAGTGATTTTCGCCACCTCGTCCTGAACGGCCGGGATTCTTGTTGAGCCTCCCACAAGAAGGACTTTGTCGAGCTCGGACGCTTGAAGGTCAGCGTCGTTTAAAGCGTTTCTCACTGGACCTAATGTAGCTTCCACAAGGTCATGAGTCAATTCGTCAAATTTTGCTTTTGAGAGTGTGATGTCAAGGTGTTTTGGACCGTCCTGATTCATTGTGATAAACGGAAGATTTATATTTGTTGTGGTTGTTGTTGAAAGTTCTTTTTTCGCTTTCTCAGCGGCTTCTTTTAGACGTTGCATAGCCATTTTGTCTGTGCTTAAATCCATATTTTCCGTTTTTTTGAATTCTTCAACCAAATAATCAATAATTCTTTGGTCGAAGTCATCGCCGCCTAAATGATTGTTTCCGCTTGTGGCCAAAACCTCAATAACGCCATCGCCGATTTCTATGATTGATACGTCAAATGTTCCGCCTCCAAGGTCATATACCATAATTTTTTGTTCTTTCTCGTTATCAAGTCCATAAGCGAGAGCCGCGGCTGTCGGCTCGTTTATTATACGTTTTACATCTAGTCCGGCAATTTTTCCGGCGTCTTTTGTCGCTTGTCTTTGACTGTCAGTGAAGTACGCGGGAACTGTTATTACCGCTTCCGTAACGTTTTCGCCTATATAGCTTTCAGCGTCTTTTTTGAGTTTTTGCAAAATCATGGCTGAGATTTCTTGTGGTGAGAATTTTTTATCGTCGTGCTGAAATTTATAATCGGAACCCATATGTCTTTTGATTGAGATAACTGTTCCGTCAACGTTTGTAACGGCTTGACGTTTTGCCGTTTCTCCTATAAGTCTTTCGCCTGTTTTTGTGAAACCAACAACGGAAGGTGTTGTTCTCATGCCCTCACTGTTGGTGATTACAACAGGCTGACCTCCTTCCATAACCGCGACGCATGAGTTTGTTGTGCCTAAGTCAATTCCTATAATTTTTCCCATTACTATTTCCTCCTAAAAATATAATATATAGTTATATATAAAATGTTAATGGCCAATGTACTGTTTTATTAGACCTGTTTAATAACCTCCGTAATACCGCTTGACAGATCTTTTTCCGCCATACTTTACTTAATTTTTTTGAAATACTTTCCAAGTATTTCAAAAAAATTAAGTTTCGTCTGCCGAAAAAATCTCTTGTCAATCGTCATCACTTAGGTTATTAAACAGGTCTATTGATATTTGGCATATCAGCGGGATTAATTCGCTACTTGAACCATACTTGGTCTTATAACTTTGTCTTTGCAGATATAGCCTTTTTGCATAACAGCGGAAACCTCGTTTTCCCCAAAGTTTTCATCTTCTATGTGCATAACAGCGTTGTGAAGATTTGGGTCGAATGGTTTTCCCTGCGCGTCTATCTCGGAGACGTCAAGAGATTTTAAAATTTCCGTAAATTGTTTTAAAACCATTTCTATACCTTTGTACAGACCGCTTTCTTTTTCTTCCTCTGAAACGGCGTTTATCGCTCTCTCAAAATTATCAATAACAGGAATAAGCTTTAATACGGAATCTCTTACCCCATCATCGTACATACTCGCTTTTTCTCTTGATGTTCTTTTTCTAAAATTATCAAATTCCGCTAGGGTTCTTTGATATCTATCAAGATAATCAGCCGCTTTTTTTTCAAGGACAGCTTTTTCATCAATAATTTCATCTTTTACGTCTTCCGTGTCTTCTTTCGTTTCTTCGGAATTTGTCTCTTCTTCCTTTATTTCATTTTCTTTTGTTTCATTGTCTTGGGAAATTTCGTCAAGTTCCTTTTCGTCAAGTTCCTTTTCTTCTTCTTTCATATTATAATTTCTCCTTTTTATCAAATTTTATCGATTATTTTATCCGCCCTCAGAAAGAGCTTTTATAACATCGTTTATACTGTTTACAATGCTGTTAAGAACAGGAATAACCTGGGCGTAGTTCATTCTTGTCGGCCCTATTATTCCTATGCTTCCATAGGAGTTTCTTCCGTATTTGTAATTGGTTTTTATAATGCTGCAGTCTTTTAATTGTTCCATTGAATTCTCGTTTCCTATAAGGATTTTAATGTCGCCGAAGTTGTTTAAATCAGTTTTTGTATTTTTGTCTTCTTGAAGAATGCTTATGAGCATATCTTTTTCCTCAAGGGCTTTGAATACGGATTTTGCTTTTTCTATATCACTGAATTCGGGAAAGTCTAAAATATTGTTTACCCCGCTTGTGTATACTTGCATATTTCTTTCCTCATTTGCTGTATTCAGTACGGAGACTAAAACATCGTCAATAAGTTTTCCGTAAGGAGAATTCAGATATTCAATGTATGCTTCTTTTGACGCTATTTCCTCAAAGGTATATTCTTTTAGTATCTGATTTATAATATTTGAAATATTGTTTAAAATGTCAGGTTCCGGTGCGTGATTGATTTTTATTACATTGTTTTTAACAACTTTATTGTCTGTTACAATAACTGTTATGACGGACGTTTCGTCAAAGGGTATGACTTGAACATGTTTTATTTTGATTTCCTGACATTTTGGCTCGCTTACTACAGTGGTGTAATTTGTGAGCAAAGTAAGCGCTTTCGCTGTTTGCTGCATTAAATACTCAATATGATTTATATTCTCCACAACAGTACTTCTTAAAAAGTCACTCTCTTGCTTTGTTAATTTTCGGAATTGAAGCAGTCTATCAACATAGAGTCTGTAACCCATATCAGAGGGGACTCTCCCTGACGAGGTGTGGGGCTGAATTATAAAACCTAGTTCCTCAAGGTCACTCATTTCATTTCTTATTGTGGCGCTGCTTATTCCCAAATTATATTTTTTCGCTATTGTTCTTGAGCCGATTGGTTCAGCGGTGGCAATATAATCTGTGATAATAGCTTCTAATATTTTTATTTTTCTCTCATTTAAAATCATACAATCACGTCCTTTTTTTAAGAACATAAGTCTTTTGTTAGCACTCAACATTAATGAGTGCTAATATCTATTAATAAAAATATCACTATTAACTGAATATGTCAAGTGATATTTTAAATTTTTTTTATTTTTTAAGAAAAGAGCGTTTTTGTATATATATTTAACGAGTATTGATTATAATATTTCCTTGAACATTGTTTTATTTCCTTTATATGGATATGTGAATTGAAAAATTTCATTTGTTCCTTTTACTATTGTGTTTGGATTGAAGAAAAATACTATTCCATCTTCAGATAAATACCATTTTAAATTTTCTATATTATTTATTAAATCATCTTCAGTAATATTTTTTATGTTTTTCAAAATATCGCTGTTTTTTGAGGCTTCGGTTTTAAATCCGTTTGAGAGGATTTTTATCAGCCCTAAATTTGTGGCCTCAAAAACATCTCCAAGTTCAAAGGGAATTCCTGTTTCCATATTATATGTTATTCCGTCTGAGATGTAGATATGGTTTATTCCGCCAATGTAATCCTCTCTCGCTTTTAAAAAAGAGATTACTTTGCCTTGATTGTATTGAGGGATATAGCTTACAGTTGAGGAGTGAGCGTAGAAATCCTTTTTTGATTCCGCCGCTCTTTTTGCTGATTCTTTTGCTTTCGAGATGTTTTCACTTTCTTTTATTTTTTTTACAAAGTCGTCAGCTTCTTTTTTGAAATTCTCATTTAATGAGCTTGTTATGTTTTCTTCTTTTGAGGATATTATTATTGGATAAGTGTAGGATATTGTATATACTGTTTTGTTGTTCTCATTAGTTATTGTTTCCATTAATGTTTCTGTTTTTATGGAATAACGAGGTTGTTGTTCTTCTGTTTTAGTTGTTGTTTGGGATTGAGAGTCTGATGAGCTTTCACATCCTATTAAAACACAGCTTAATATTAATATAAAAAATATTGTTAATTTTTTTCTCATTATTAATGACATCTCCTTTTTTTTGAAAGGCGGTAACCAGAGTTTATATATTTTTCCTTAAAATGGATTAATCTTTGGGGCTTATTATAGCATATAAACAAAGACTTGTAAACAAATATTGAGGATTTTTTTTCGGAAAATTATGGAAAAATAAAATTGTTGACAAGAGGTTGCTTTTGAGATATAATCTTTTTAACAACTTTTGTTTTAAATTTTCTCGTGATAGCCGGGGAGGTAGCGGAACCCTGTATCCTCAATCCGCTATAGTGGAGGTGACGTCTGCTCTAGACTTCTTTGTTTTATAGCCTGCCCTTTAAAAGGGGTGTTGACGGTTGAGTCTCACGCAACAGGAATTTGTGAACCGTGTCAGGTCCTGACGGAAGCAGCACTAAGCAAACACTCTTGTGTGCCGTGAGGGCGCTTAATCTGAGCTTTCTTTTTCTGGTTACGTATGGGACAAGAGGGCGACGGCAGATTCACGGGATTCATATATATATGAGTTTTTGTATCATAGAAATAAAGTCGGTCGCTTCGGCGGCCTTTTTTCTTATTTAAATAACATTTTTTGGTGATATTGGTATAAATAATTTTGAGGGAAGTCTAATAGACTTCTTTCGAAACTTCATATTGATACAAATATTGTTAGAAAAAATATTTTCTACAATGTTTTTTAAAGCTTTCGGCGTTTAAAAAGCAAAACGCCTTTCGCTAAAACATTGAATAAAATATTTTTTTGTTGGATTGACGTAGTTTTGCGGTTTTGAAAGAAGTCTAATATTGATTTTGCTTTTATAGTGATGAGGTGTTTTATTTGAGCTATTTGGCACTTTACAGAAAAATGCGTCCTAAAAATTTTGACCAGCTTGTTGGACAGGAACATATTGTTAAAACATTGCGCAATCAAATAAAATCGGACAGAATAAGTCACGCTTATTTATTTTGTGGAACAAGAGGCACCGGCAAAACGTCCGCCGCTAAAATCTTCGCTAAGGCTGTTAATTGTTTTGAGCCTGATGATGGACAGCCTTGCGGGAAGTGTGACCTTTGTCAAAGAATTGATAATGGTTCTGATATGAACGTTATTGAGATTGACGCCGCCAGCAACAACAGTGTTGATAACATAAGAGATATTCGGGACGAAGTGAAATATCCCCCGGCTGAGGGAAAATTTAAGGTATATATTATTGATGAGGTTCATATGCTCTCATCCGGAGCTTTTAACGCTCTTTTGAAAACTCTTGAGGAACCTCCGGCACATGTTATTTTTATTCTTGCCACAACTGACCCACAGAAAATTCCGGCGACTATTCATTCCCGATGTCAAAGATTTGATTTTAAACGGATTTCCGTTTTACAAATTTGTGATACTCTTAAAAAATATATGAAAAATGAAAATATTTCTGTCGCTGACGACGCTATTGGTTATATCGCTGGTGTCGCTGACGGGTCTATGCGTGACGCTTTGAGTATTATTGACCAGTGTATCGCTTTTTATTTCGGAGAGGCAATTACTCTTGATAAAGTTATTGAGGTCTGCGGAGGTGTGGATTTATCTGTTTTTTTTGATATGACAAACGCTCTTTTTGAGCAAAACGGTGAGAAGTGTATGGAAATTATTGAGAATATTGTCGCAAACGGAAGAGATGTAACTCAATTTGTTAATGACCTTATAACTCATTTTAGAAATGTCATTGTTTCGCTCGCTGTCTCGGATAACTCAACAGCCCTTGGATTTTCTGAAGAAAACGCTCAAAAGTATAGAGAAGAGGGGGTTAAGGTTGATAAAAGCTTTCTTTTGGGACTTATAAATGATTTTTCCGCTTTGCAGGGCAGGATTAAATATTCGTCAAATCCAAGGGTTGTTTTTGAGGTTGAGTGTATTAAAATATGTAACCCTGTTGGCGGGGAGAATATTGAGCAATTAAAGGCTGAAATCAGAAGTATTCAAAAAAAGATTGAACAGGGAGTTTTTTCTCCAAGGGTTTCTGTTGAAACTGAAAAGAGCAGGTCTGATAAAATTTTTGACGGTTCCTCGGCGGAATTTGTTCCAAAGCCAAAGCCTAAAGCTATTCCTGAGGATATTAAAACTGTTCTTGGTCAATGGAGAAGTTTTACTGAGGTTTTTAAAATTGCTGACAGAACTTTCTTACTTAAAGTTAAGCCTAAATTTTTGGAAGATAAATTTTATATTGTTTGCTCGGCTAAAGCGCAGTTTGACAGAGTTTCTAGAATTAAAACGGATATTGAGGAACAGCTTTCTATAAAATATGGTAAAACTTTTAATATCTTTGTTATAATGGAAAAGGACTTTGATATAAAATGTGGTGAGTTTGATATGACAGGGGTTCAAATGGATTTTGATATTGAGGATGAGATTAACTCAAAAATCGGCGCTGATATTATTTGGGATGACTGAGAATTTTAGAACCTTGGGATTTTGACTTATACAAATGTAATTTTGATGTTAGACTTCTTTCGAAACTTTATTATTGATACAAATATTGTCTGAAAAAAATATTTAATTCAATGCTTTTTAACGCTTTCGGCGTTTAAAAAACAAAACG
>CATJCJ010000391.1 GCA_949738935.1 uncultured Eubacteriales bacterium
ATAATATCTTTAAAATTCACCTCCATCTAATATTATAATCGCGCGTTTAAAATTTAAAGTCAATAGAGTTAAGTAAATGTTAAGAAAAAAGTTTTTTCAACTTTGGCAGCTCAAGCGTTAAATCGTCGTCCAAATCGGCGTAGAAAGCGTCGTCGTAATGCCGTTGTTCAAAGTTGCTGAAAGATGAGCATTGCGTTTTAGAATAATTGCCAACTCTCGGCAATTCATCATTCCATCTTTTTTGCTTAAGCCAATTTACGGCAAAAGGTATGTATCGTCCATTATCCGCCTGCCAGCGTTCGGAGCTTGCGAAAGTATTTATTGTTTTTATCATTTTTTCAAATGTGTCTTTATCAGGGTTTATTTTCAAAAAAACCTCTTGCGCCTCTGCCTTTCGCTCCTTATTGGGATAAGCGCTCCAAAATTTCTCAAAATTGGATAGCAGACGCTCCTTATCATTATGTGTGTCATTTATTTGTCGCTTATATCTGGTGTTTATATTTGTTATAGATGATTTGTTAAATTCACCATTTCCATTTTCTGTTTTTTCCGCATTCGATTTAACGATATTGTCTATTCGATTTGACATTTTTTCAGTATCGGCGTTTAATATAGCCTCCGCCTTTTCCGTCGTCGTATACCATATAGTTTTATTAAATGGACTTGTATTATAGTTTGCCGTTATGATCATACCCTCGTCTTTCAGCTTTTTGAAAGCGCTTCTAATCTTATGCTCCGTAAGATATGGGAACATCTTTATATACGAGGCTATGCTGTTGTAAGTCCAGTATCTGCCGTCATGTAGATTTCTGTCATCTTTTTTGTTCCTGCAAACCCAATAGTAAATATTTTGAAGCAAAATCGCTTCAGTAACTCCGTATTTTTCAGCTATTTCAGCGTTAAAGCAATGCAGCATAAATATCATCTCCTTTTCTTTTAATTTTCCGACTTTAAAAAACTAAAGTCAATAGAGTTAAGCAAATATTAAGAAATTAATCAAGATTTTTTATTGTCATTTGATGACAACCTTAACAAAGCCTGTATCTATGCGGGTTTGAGAGAAATTTATATATTTTGCGAAAATGTAAAAGCCCATATTTCTGGGCTTTTTTAAATTAAATATTGTCATTTGATGAACTTCAAATTGCCAGCAGGTCAAGCTATGATAGAGTCAAGTTAGCTAACTTAAATAAATTTAAAAGGAGAAAAAAGCTATGGAAGAAAAATGGTTAAAACTCGCTGAACAATTTAGGGGAATGGCTCAGCTTTGTCAGGCGTTTGCGGAGAGCGTGGAAAGCCAGCCCAACACAAAAAAGAAAGAGGAACAGCCTATTACGCTTGAAGTTTTAAGCACTATGGCAAAAAAGAAAGCGGCGGAAGGCAAAAGTACGGAAGTAAAAGCGGTTATCACCGAATGCGGTGTTAAAAAGCTCTCAGATGTTCCGCAGGAGTTTTACACTGAAGTTTTTAAAAAATTGGAGGAGATATAATGCCGGATATACACGCAAGGTTCAGCCCGTCAGCAAGCGAGAGATATTTAAGCTGCACGCCCTCTCTGCTTTTAGAAGAGCAGTTTCCAAGCGCCACATCTCAGTTTGCGGAGGAGGGAACAGCGGGTCACGCACTTGCCGAACACCTTATCAAGAAATATCTCAAAATAAGGAACAAGCGCCCAACCTCTGATTATTACACTGATGAGCTTGTGGAAGCTGTAGATGATTATGTGGACTTTGTCAAAGAGCATATCGAATCAGCAAAGTCTGAGTGCAAATACCCTATTTTCAATGTGGAAAAAAGGGTTGATGTATCAAGTTATGTTCCTGATTGCTTCGGAACGGCTGATATGGTTATTATAACCGATGATACAATCCGTATTATTGATTTGAAATTAGGAAAAGGCGTGCCTGTCTATGCGGAGTTTAACACACAGCTTATGATTTATGGATTGGGCGTTCTTGAAGAATATGAAATGCTTTACGATATCCAATCAGTATGGCTTACAATCCATCAGCCGAGATTGCAAAATGTTTCAACTTGGAAAATATCAGTGGAGGAGCTTAAAAAATGGGGCGAAGAGGTTTTAAAGCCAAAAGCGGCTCTTGCTCTCAGCGGCGACGGTGATTTTGTGACGGGTAAACACTGCCGTTTCTGCAAAGCGAAAAATCAGTGTCGAGCGAGAGCTGAGGAAAATCTAAGGCTTGCTCAGCTTGAATTTAAAAAAGTGCCTCTGCTTACAGACGATGAGATTTTAGAGGTCATTTCAAAAGCTGATGAACTTTCCAAATGGGCGGCGGATATTTATTCTTACGCGCAGGACGAGGCTATCAACAACGGTAAAGTGTGGAACGGGTATAAGCTCGTCAAGGGCAAAACCAACAGGAAGTACACCGACGAGGATAATGTCATAAAAGCGGCAAATGAAGCAGGCTATAACGATATTTTCAAAAAAACGCTTATCGGTATAACTGATATGGAGAAGCTGATGGGCAAAAAGAGGTTTAATGACATTTTAGGCGGTTTGGTCTATAAGCCAGACGGAAAATTAACTCTTGTTCCTGAGTCGGATAAAAGAGAAGCTGTGAGCGTATCAACAGCTGCGGATGAATTTCAAAAAATTGAAGATGATGATGTACCATTTTAGGAGGGTTATATTATGAGTGTAAAAGTGATTGTACCATGTAGATTTAGCTATCTTCACTGCTGGGAGGCGGTAGAGATTAACGGCGGAGAGCCGAAATACAGCGTTTCCGCTATTATTCCAAAAAGTGATAAAGCGACAATAAAAAAGATTAAAGAAGCGATAGAAAAAGTAAAAAAAGAAGATACAGCGGTTTGGGGTGGCAAAGTACCCGCTAATCTTAAAACGCCTCTTCGTGACGGCGACGAGGAAAGACCTGATGACGAAGCATACGCAAACAGCTATTTCTTTAACGCAAATTCAAAGCAGAAGCCGCAGGTGGTTGACAATAAGGTAGAGCCTATACTTGACCAAAGCGAAGTGTACAGCGGTTGCTATGGCAATATATCTGTTAATTTCTACGCTTATTCAGCGAATGGAAATAAAGGTATTGCGGCGGGGCTTGGCAATATTCAAAAACTTAAAGATGGTGAGTCTTTAGGCGGCAGAACAACAGCGGCAGAGGACTTTGACGAGGTTGAAACGGAAGATGATGAGGACTTTTTGTCATAAATAAATATTGGCGGTTGTGTACTGAGCCCAAATTTGGGTTCAGTACGGCTGCTGATTTGTAAAGGGGGGCTAAATATTTTATGAAAAGATTAACAGAATGGATTGATGAAAGCACAGCTGTGCCGGATATGGAAAATCATAAAATCGGACATAAAGATTGTATAAAAAAATTAGCTGAATATGAAGATTTGGAAGAGCAAGGCTTGTTAATTAAACTGCCTTGTAAAATCGGAGATGTTGTGTATTATCCGTTTGCGGAAAAAATATCAGAAAAGAAGATTGTTTGCTCTATGGTTTACAATAATGCAAAAATAACAGTATTTTTTAATACAGAATTAAATGAAAGCTGCGGATTGGATGATTTTGGTAAAACTGTATTCCTTACTCGCAAAGAAGCGGAAGAAGAAATTAGGAGAAGATATGGAGGAATTTTAAATGATTGAATTTATAAAGCACAAAAAGTATGAGGAAAAAACCTTTGCGGAGATAGGCGTATTTGAATTTTTTATTGGTTGTAAAAAAGGCAACAATGATTTGCTTTGTATGAAAATCCCACAAATAAATATGGAAGGTTATCTTGGCAAGCAGTATCATGTTGATAAGTACACTAAAAATGCCATAAAGATTGATTTTCTAAGTTCATTTTGCGACAAAGACCATGAAACTTATACACCTCAGGATACAGGAAGCAATATGGACTATTTGAGCTTTAACGGAGACGAGGTCGTCAGACCCTTAAAATCTGAAATAAAAATCCATCACAGAGGGGCTGTTATATAATGAAATCTATAAGTATTGATATTGAGAGCTATAGCAGCACAGACCTCAATAAATGCGGAGTTTACAAATACGCACAGGCTCCCGACTTTGATATTCTGCTTTTTGGATATTCGATTGACGGCGGGGAAGTACAAGTTGTTGATTTGGCGCAGGGAGAGGAAATACCTCTCGAAATAATACAAGCATTAACTGACGATAATGTCACAAAATGGGCGTTTAACGCAAATTTTGAGAGAGTTTGTTTGTCTGTATGGCTCAATAGAAATTATCAGAAATATTTTGAAAGCTATAGTATTGACGAAGATACAGTCGGTGATTATCTTGACCCGTCAAGCTGGAAATGTACTATGGTATGGTCAGCATATATGGGCTTGCCGCTGTCTCTTAAAAGCGTAGGTGCTGTTCTCGGGCTTGAGGAACAGAAACTTGACGAGGGCAAAGCGTTAATCAGATATTTCTGCGTTCCGTGCAAGTTAACAAAGGCGAACGGAGGAAGAACAAGAAATTTACCTCAGCATAACCTTGAAAAATGGGAGCTTTTTAAGGCTTACAACAAAAGAGATGTTGAAGTTGAGATGAACATTCAAAAAAAGCTGTCTAAATTTCCTGTTCCTGACTTTGTTTGGGAAGAGTATCACCTTGACCAAGAAATAAACGACAGAGGTATCGCCCTTGATATGGATTTAGTTAATAATGCCGTCAAATTTGACGAGCTTACTAAAACAGAGCTTACAGGCTTAATGCGAGAAATAACACGGCTTGAAAATCCAAACTCTGTACAGCAAATGAAAGAGTGGTTGTGCGAAAATGGTCTTGAAGTTGACAGCTTGGGCAAGGACGCTGTAAAGGAGCTTCTAAAAACAGCTCCGCCCAAACTCGCTAAAGTGCTTGAACTAAGACAGCAGACGGCAAAGTCAAGTATAAAAAAATATCAGGCTATGCAGAACGCCGCCTGTGATGATAGCAGGGCGAGGGGTATGTTTCAGTTTTACGGGGCGAACCGCACGGGTAGATTTTCAGGCAGATTGATACAGCTGCAAAATTTAACTAAAAATTACATTCCTGATATTAAAGAAGCGAGGGAAATTGTAAAAAGCGGTGATTTTGAAGCTATGAATATGCTTTATGACAACATTCCCGATATACTCTCACAACTTATCAGAACAGCTTTTGTGCCGAGAAAAGGTTATAAATTTATAGTTGCCGACTTCGCGGCTATTGAGGCAAGAGTAATCGCTTGGCTTGCGGGTGAGAATTGGCGGCTTGATGTGTTTAAAAACGGCGGTGATATTTATTGCGCCTCCGCAAGTCAGATGTTCGGCGTTCCTGTCGAGAAAAATGGAATAAATGGACATTTAAGACAAAAAGGTAAAATTGCCGAATTAGCCCTTGGATATCAAGGGTCAGTAGGGGCTTTAAAAGCTATGGGCGCTGTTGATATGGGAATACCCGAAGATGAGTTGCAGCCGATTGTGGACGCTTGGAGAAAAGCTAATCCGAATATTGTTAAGCTCTGGTATGCGGTTGACGAGGCTGTCGTAAAAGCTGTCAGGGATAAAGCGCCATCGGAAGTCAGAGGGGTTAATATTTACTGTAAAAGCGGAATGCTTTTTATTACGCTTCCCTCAAAAAGAAATTTGGTATATGTAAAGCCTAAAATGGGGGTAAATCGATTCGGCGGTGAGTCCATAACCTACGAGGGTATAGGTGGAACTAAAAAATGGGAGCGTTTAGAGAGCTACGGCGGTAAATTTGTGGAGAACATCATACAGGCGATTGCAAGGGATATACTGATGTATGCTGTGCGGACATTAAGGTATTGCTTTATTTGCGGGCATATCCACGACGAATTGATTATTGAGTGTGACAAAAGGGTATCGCTTGAGGCGATATGTGAGCAAATGGGAAGAACCCCGCCGTGGGCTGAG
>CATJCJ010000392.1 GCA_949738935.1 uncultured Eubacteriales bacterium
AAACATTTCCGCCACATCGTTATTACTTTGTTGTCTTGATGCTATATCTCCAGCAAAACGCTGAGAAAAAAACTCAATAGGAAGCCGTAAAATATGCCACATAAATATTGAAGAAGAACCAATACATATCTTTGCTTTAAGTTTTAAAAGACAAACTTTTTTTAAACTTTCAGCCGCAAATCCAGCGATAAGAACTATAAACATTCCTATAAGAACCGGTTTTAACAATTCTGCTGAATTTCCTAAAAGAACATTATCAGTAAATATTTTATAGAATATTGATTTAATAATATCTAATACAGAGAGTATAAATCCCATAAAAACAATAATAGCTAATGCCTTTTTGTTTCCCTTAAGACGTTTTTTTATAAATGCCGTCATACTTTTAGGCTTTCCTGAGGGCAAAAAATTTTCAGAAGGTGAAAATTTAAGCACGATTCCTGTGAATGAACGGTCAAATTCTTCCATATCTATCAAAACACGCCCTGCCGCAGGGTCATTTATAACCGCATTATCTTTATTGAATCCGCAAAGCACTACAAAATGATTAAAATTCCAGTGAATAATTACCGGAAATTCTGTTTCTTTTTTCAATTTATCAATGCTCATACGAAAGCCTTTTGCGTTCATATTATGATGCTTTGCCGCAAGTATTATATATTTTGCTGTACTTCCGTCTCGTGAAACATTACAATCAAGCCTTAATTTTTCAAGAGAAACATATTTTTTATAATAAGCTAAAATCATAGCTAAAGATGCCGCTCCACATTCCAAAGCCTCCATTTGCAATATAACAGGTACTTTTTTAGCTGTATTTTTCATATACTCGTCCTCCTAATTTAGTAATAACTCAATAGGACGATATTCGTCTGTTATTGCTATAACGGAACATTGCGTTCCAAAACCAACGGAAAGTTTTTCTCCTTTTTCATTTGACCAGCTATAATTATTTTCAGCTTCGGGATTAAGGTCGAGTCTTATTCTTATCTCAACAAATGAAGTTTCCGGCAGAATATCTTTAGCGTAAGATAAAGTTCCCATTTTAGCTATAATGCTTTCTTCTGAAACCGGTGTATCGCCTAACGAGGTTATTGTACCTGTCATATAACCGTATTCTTCTCTTGGTGCGTATACTGGAGAAATTTGAGTTTGCATACCCAAACTTAAACTCTTAGCTGTCTGCATAGGTACATAAGAAACAACTTCATCATAACCACTGTCAGGCATAACAGAAAAAATAAAATCACCTGTTGTAAGAGCCGTTCCATCACTTACAATACTCTGTACATATCCTGAACAGCCGCTTTTTATCACCGTCATTGCAATATATTTATCAATAAGTTCTTTAATCTTATTTTGGGTAATATTATATTGCTCTGAATTATTTTCAAATTTTAAAAGTTTTAATTTTTCCAGATTTATTTCGTCAAGCATTTCATTATGTGAAACTACCGCCACAATATCGCCTGTTTCAATGTGTTCTCCTTCTGATACAATAACATCAGTCACAATACAATCTCTGGCGGCTTTTTTTTGCAAAACTTTATTATTAGGAAAAATTATTCCTTCTAAATTAACGCCGTTTGTAATGTGATAAGTAAAACTCCATAAAATAAATGTAACAGTTCCAACCATAAGTATTAAACATATAATCCAAATCGAAATTGAAATAATTTCTGTATGTTTATCTAATTGTTCTGGAGTAGCCAATGTATCAAGTGCGTTTTTTCTGAATAAGTCAGCCGTATTTATCACTCCTTTTGTCTTGTCTGCGTAAATTTTCCTTTTCTGAAAATAAGCACTTCATTTTCATTTGGAATAAGACAGCCTTTTTCATCAAAAGCAATTTTACCAGATATTCCCTTGTGACCGTCTTTTTTCTTAACATATTCCATAAAACTTAAATTCTCCGATATAAACGCTTCTCCAATTATATTTATAATATCGTATGACTGAATGGCACTTTCGGACATTTCTATTCCATATTTCTCATAATATTGTTTAGTTATTTCCTTATCATTTTCATTGAAATCATTTATATACATAGCGACTATCGCTGTACCATCAAGATATTCTCCATTTTTTTCAATATCCTCCTCTGTATCCATTACATAGTCACTTATCACTTTTATATCTGAATTTTTTTCTCTTAACATCCTTACAACATCGCTGTTCAAAATATCATAATTACTTACACAAACAGCGTCAATACCTAATATTTGCCAGCGTGAATAAGCTGTGTCAAATTCTTCCTGTGTGTATGGACCCACAACTGTATCAGCAAGTCTTGAATCCGTATTATTAATTTCAGCCTGAAATCCTTTTAGTTCATCTTCCTCAAATTCCGTATCCGAATGACAAAAAGCAATATTTTTGTAATTGTTCTTAATAACCCAGTCAGCCATAATTTTTCCAGCGGATTTAGCGCCGATACAATCTACAAGCATATAATCATAACCTTTTTCAATAGTATGTTCATAGCAACCGTTTGTAATAATAAAAGGCTTCTTTGCGTTATTAAAAATTTCAGCAGAAGTATCTATATAATCCAACTCCTGTTTTACAATTACAACTGAGATACTATTGTCAGCCGCAATATTTTCAGCACACTCAACAGCTTTATTATAATCTGACGAATCGTTAAAAGTAACTGTTTCTATTTTTATATTATTCTTATTGAAAAAACTGTCAGACGCTAAACTCATCGCTTTCATATCATCCTCGTTAATATACTCAGCGTCACCTATTATAGCTATTTTTATTATATTTTTACTGCTTATAAGCTTTTCTTGTTCTTCAGCGGCGCCGCAAGAAATCAACAAAACCAATACACACATTATAAAGGCTGTTTTTTTCAATTTTTTTGATAATACTTTAAAACACTCGCATATTACAATAAATATCGCGCAAAGCTGTGGCAATGTAAAATATAAAGTTGTTTCATAATCGTATTTATACATAAAAATTTCAGATATAAATATGACAACGGAAAATGTCATCAAAAATAGCTTATAGGCATAATTACTTTTTATTTTTATACATATAACTACTAATATAAAAATTACAGTCATTGAAAAAGCTTCAAATAATTGCGTTGGAAATATAGGAATTTCTTTGCCGTATTCCATATAAGGATTTGAGCCATAAGGAAATACTATGGAAAATATTCCATCATATGGTTTTCCAAAGCAACAACCTAAAGTAAAACATCCTATGCGGCTGAAAAAATGTTGTACTGAAAAAAACACTACAGAATATCCTTTTATTTTCTCAGTAGGTTTGTTTTTTAAAATTAATTTATATATAGCTGGGAATATAAAATAAAAAGCAAATACCATTCCCATAAAATGGCTTCCTGTTCCATTTAAAAACTCTTCTATGCTTTCAGACTCCATAAAACGTCTTAATAAAACAGCAAAAGGAAAAGAAAAAATAAAAGAAAGTCCAAAAGATAAAAATATTTTTTTATCAAACTTTACTTCCCTGTATAGTAAAATTGTAAAAAGGCATAAACCGACAATTGTACCTATATTTTTCATAATGTCATATAAAAATATGCTTTTTCCAAATATATAAATTGAAGGGAACATACAAACCTCCTGTTCATTACGTTTGTTTGTATAGTTATTTTTATGTAACTTTCAAAGTATAATTACACCGACGCTTAAATTTGGCAAGGAAACTGTTTTTACAGTTTCCTTGCCATCAACAATGAACTGCGTCAAATTTTCTTCTTCGCAGCTTTATAAATATTTCTTACACTCTGCTTTTTGAGGACGATGAAGCCGAAGATGTTCTTCTTGTATGAGTATCTCTTAAAGAACCGCCGCTTACATTTTCTAAATCTTCCATATCAAGCTCTTCCTGTACATTTTCCTCAAATTTGTTTTCATTTTCTTTTTTATTATCTTCCATAAATTTTATCCTCCAATAAATTTTATATTTGCGGACAAATACATATTTTATTTGCCCGCATTGATTTTGTTTATTCAGTTACTATAAGTAAAACAATATTGTAAATCATCTGAGCCGCTTCATTTCTTTTAGCATTATCAAGTGGTTTTACAAGATTTTCACTGCCGTTTACTATACCTATTGAAGAAAGAATTCTTATGCTCTCCTTAGCATATTCGCTTATTGAATCAATATCAGAATAACTAAGCGAATAAGAATCGTCCGCTTCAATTTTTCCAAGAGAAGTTAATGCTCGCTCTGTAAACGCAAACATATCCTGTCTTGATATATTTTCATTTGGCTTGAATGTGTTGTCATTGTATCCCGCCGCGATTCCCAAAGCTTTAGCTTTAAGCACATATTCATAATAATAAGCGTCTGACGGTATGTCTGAAAATACTGTTTCGCCTGAAATATCAGCATCTATATTAAGCATTCTCATAAGCATAGTAATAAATTCAGCCCTTGTAACATTTCTCTCGGGAGCAAACATATTATCGCCTATTCCTGAAACAATGCCTTTTTCAGCAAGATACATAACTGCTTTTTCAGCCCAGGTGCCTTTCACATCATCAAATACATTATTTTGATAATTTGTTTCTTCATCACTGACTGAACTTGAATTTTCAGACTTATTTTCAGTATCCGCTTCAGTATTCGCTTCAGTTTCAGTTGTTTTAACTTGTGCAGCTTTAGAATTTGAGCGCTTTGATGAACCGCCTCCTGAACTGTTATTAGATTTTATATTTTCTTCTGAACCCGTTTCAGTTGTATTTTCTTCTGAACCTTCAACAACATTTACATCTATTGTTTTTGTAATAATTCCTTCTTCATGAATTTTTGCGTAAATATCCTCAGATTTGCTCGAACCATCGGAAAGTACGACTATTGTTCTGTCAGACGGCATAATTTTTGCTGTAATCACTGCGCTGCCTTTTGAAATACCACTTACAAGACCATTTGCATTAACTGTTGCGACATTTTCATCACTGCTCTCCCATCTAACCTTAAGTTTTGCGTTTTCGTCGGTAATATTATCATATACCAACTCATAATCATTAGAGGCGACTGTAATTGACTTAGCGCCATCATTAAGAATAGGAGAAACAGAATCAAGCAAATTCTTCTCATCATTTGTAAGGTATCTTACAATACTTGCTTTTGTTGAATTTCCATATTCTGGGCTTATTATAAATGAGGCGGCTTCCTCACAGTAATATTCCTCGTTTTCAGGAGTTATTGTTTGATAAACATTATCATCAATATCAACATAAAAATCAATAAGCATTGTTTCACCCATATCAAGATTTTCAATTACTGTTTCACCAACAACATTTCCTGTTGTATCAGAAACTACCTTAATATCAGCGTTTTTGACACTTGCCGTACCATTATTTGTAATTTCAGCCTTAAAGCCCACAAGATTTCTTGATATAATTTCAGCATAAAGAGAATCTATTGTTATATTCGGTTCCGCTGTAATTTCAGAGCTTATTGTATCCGCAATGCCAGTTGAGGTATAAAGTTTTACTTCAACCGCTCCAACAGGTACAGTAGCAGAAACAACAGTTTCATCACCTGAATTTAATTCTTTTATTGATACTGCTTCAGATTTTACGCCGTTTGAATAAAATTCCGCATAAATATCATTATGGTCTTCAAATCCTTTATTCTTTATAGTAACTTCAGTAAGTACTGTATTGTCTCCATAATGTTCAGCAAAGTTTAAATCTGAAAGAGATAATTTATCAACCGTGTTGAAATTAAGAGATGTAAGGGTTCTTGATGAAATATCTTCTCTAGCTCCATATTGAGAGTCAACCTTTGACATACCCTTTGTTACTACAGCGGTAACTCCGCCGTTCGCAACAGCAAACGCGGCATTAGAATAATTAGCGCCCTGCTCGTCTGTAATTTGTACCGGAGCGGACCATTTTCCAAATAAATTGCTGTCGGCATTATAACGTGCCATATAAATTTGGTTTTCGGAATATTGATTTTCGGGTTTTGTCGCTTCCTCAGAAGCCTGGTCTATACCGTTTTTATACGTAAGACCTGCCTGCGTCCATAAAACGTATACGTTATTTTCACTATCCGCAGCGGCTTCAAACTCACCTATTTCAACATTTTCTCCGGCATCCGCAACTATACCTTCAGGAATAAAGTTTTCTTTAGAAGATTTATCAATTACATAAACCTTTTCTCCATTAATTTCTTTTTCTAATAAGCAATTTTTATAAGCGTTTGAGAAATTAAAATATTTAATTTTTCCATCTGAAATCCATATAATATATGTGCTGTCACCAAATCTTCCGAGTTTAACGGCACTGTCACTGACATTATTGCTTGTAATTTGTATAGGATGGAAAAATTCATTTGTATTAAAGTCATAAACCTGAGTATAAATTTCTCTATCATATGTTGTTTCTTGGTTTTGGTCAAAATCAACTGTATAAGCGAAAATTGACAAATTATCATAAGAAATAACGCTGCTGTCAACTATCATAGGGTCAACATTATTATTTCCCGCTGTAATTTCAGGTACTGATGTCCAAAATCCATTTTCATCAGTCTTGTCAAAATCGTTTATAACAACGTTTGAACCAAGTGAAACAAAGCCCTGACCATACCATTCTGACTCATATACATTGAAATTATCTTCTGTAACAAGTTCACCGCTGCTTGTATGAGCGATACCCGTACTTATGATTTCATCTTTGTCTTCTTGTGAATAAGTATTTACCCATTCGCCGTTTTCAACATCATAGAACATATAGGCCGTAACAGAATAAGGATTTACCAAATCACCTATAACGCCATCTTCTTCTGTAGCTTCATATTCTGTTTTGCTATAATAAAGTATTATTCTCTCTTTTCCGCCAATTGTTCCACTTGCAAGTTTGGGCAGAGTATCAGCGCTGTAATCAGCAGCAGTTGTATGAGTTACCCATACAGGCTCACTGAATGAAGAACCATTATAAATTGCTGATTTTATATTCATTTTATTCATTGCCTCAATGGCGTTGTCATCCGCTGTAATTTTTTCGCCCGCACTTGACCATACCGCCATAACCATACCATTATCAAGAACAAATAAATCAGGAGATTCATCCGCCGTATCATCATTGTCTATCGAAACAGGTTCAGACCAGTTTCCGCCTGAATAAACAGAATATTTGACAGTGGCGTAATTATATTCGTCCTTTGAAATATCATCATCAATAAATACAAGCATATATTTTCCGTCTGAAAGTTTTTTGATAATACTGCCTGGATATGGATTTGAGCCTTTAAGCAAAGTGTTTTCCGTTACAGGAACATCCAAGCTTGAAAGTGAAATTCCTCCGCCATCCCAGTTTCCTCTTTGTTTCATATATGAAATATCCGCTTTTTTCATACTGTCTATTGAATCATAGAGCAAATTATTATTGCCTTTGAGGTCAAACATACTTATTGTAGTGCTTGCGAGTTTCCATTCTTTTTCAAATAACAATACTTTAAGACCTATATAAGCTGTCATTGTTATATCGCCGGAACTGTTTCCTAATGTATCAAAGTTAAGATCAAATTTCGCTTCTCCTGACACTGTAACCTTTAGTACGCTTGCGAGTGAAGCCCCCGCCGTAAGTTTAATTGTTGGAATAACCTCAATAGAACCGTAGAAAGTAAAGGCATTGCTTTCAGATATTGCCTCATCTTTTGTAAGCATTGTCATATTACCTAAATCTATTCCGCCGTTTCCGTCAAAATAGCTTTCTTTAGCATCTCTTCCTTTGCTTATAACAATAGCACCATTAATCTCTCCGCTTATATTAAATCCAACTACTATATTTACATATATAGGAGTTGGTATTTCTGCTTCCATACCAATACCGCCGTCACAGGTTACAGTAAATATAAGGTCTTTGAAAAAGTATTCGCCCTCCTGCACTTCGCTTTTCTGCATTACCAAATCAAGACCAATCGCAATAGAAACAGAAGTTTGAGCACTTATTTCAATTTCTTTTTTATTTCCATTTTTTGATGTGTCTGTAGCATCTTTAACCTGTTGTTGAACTTCGTTAGAAGTACCCGTCCCGTTAGCGCTTTCTTTTATAGCGTTAGTAAGCTTATCAAGTTTTGATTCTTCCCCTGAAGTATCGCTTTCACTATTCCAACCCTTTGAAAAACCGAATGACAACGTTTTATAATCTATGCTTTGTCCATTTTCAGTTTTTGTTGTATATGAGAAATAGTTCTCTGATTTACCTGAAAGACCAAGTCCAAGACTTGCGTCAACCTTTCCTATAAGCTCAAGAGCCGGCTTTATCGGAGACTCAAAGCTTGTAAGAATATTGAATGTGTCAAGGCTTCTGCTAAATTTAAGACCCATATCATGAACAATATAACCTTTGTCATTCTGGTCAAAAAACTGTACAGTCATCGTCGCGCCAGGAGTAATTCCCTTTGTCGCGGGATTCATTTCATATATAAAGAAACCACTGCCATCTTTGCTTGTTACTGTATCGCTGCATATAAGATTACCATTTTTATCATATGATTTAAACAATGCCTTTGAGCATATAAGGACACTGCTGTCAGATTTTGTGCCTATTTCAATTTTAAGTGTTTTGTCAAAGTTTTCAAGCTTGCTTGGCTTTATTTCCTCACTATCTTTGTAAAGCTTTGCGCTTGTAACTGAAAATGTAGTATATTCATCAATATCAATAAGCTTTGCCGCGTTTACATCTTGAGTATAATTGTAAAAATTTCCGTCAAAATATGCCGAAACCATAGCTTTATCCGCGTCAGCAAATTTACTGCTTTCTACGCAGTAATAGCCTGATTCGTCAGTAGTGGTTGTCATATCACTTATTGTAATGGTCGCTCCGCTTATAGGTGTCTTAGTTGTTTTTGTTGAAAATACAGGCTGTTTTTTAAGTTTAAGATAACCTTCAACAGTACCCTTGTCAGCGCTTGTATATTCAGGGTAAAAACCGTAATAAATAAGAGGTACGGCAAATTTACCAGGTATATAATTAAATACCGAACCTACTACAGCTGAGCGGTCTATATTATAGTTTTCAAGCTCTTTTGTCTCGACTGAATCAATTTTGCCATCAGAATTTTTATCTCCCGTAAAATCCTGCCATTTCGTTGAGTAACCATTTTCCGATATAGAATTTATAGAATATGTTTTACCCATATCCATAGGCTTTATAACAATAGGTGTTTTGTAGTTGCCCGCGATATTTGTTTTTCCATCACTGTAATATACCGCTCCCTTACTTTTATTGCTATTTTTTGGATTAGCTTTAACTGTAAGATAGGGATTGTCGTAATATGGCTCTATTTTTACAGCCATAGTATACGGCTCTATTGTAATATATGATGGGTCATTCTGATTCCATGTGACTCCGTTTTTTGTAGTTTTAAAATTTCTATTCGCGGTATTAAGATTATATCTTCTAAACTGCGCTATAGTTTTCTCCGTTGAAGCCTTGTCTGTACTTATACCCGTACTGTCTGCGGTATAAACATTAAATCCGCTTACAAATTTTCCCTTGTTTGCCGCGGCTTGAAGCTTAACAGTATCAAGTCTGCTGACTTTCATTATATCTGTACTGTTTACTTTATTGTGAGATACCATATATCCGTTTCTTGTTGCTGGAAAATAAATAAATGACGGCTTGGGATAATATACCGGATAAACCGTAAATGATGGATTTGAACCATACGCATTGCTTATGTAATCCTTATTTTCCGCAAAAAATGTACTATTAAGAGTAATGCTTGTCTTTCCCTCAAGAAGTTTTTCTTTAGAACCATTTGATATAAGTATTCCAGCAAGATATACTTTGTCCTTACTTAGTTTATACTGAGGATTAAAGCTTATTGTTTTACCATAATAAAAATTTCTTTTTGTATCCTTTGAATCGCTGAATTTAAGCGTACCCGCTGTAATTGACTTTGTTTTTATTTTATACGAGGTATTGTTATTGCTGTCAAATGAATAATCGCTTGAGTTATCTCTGCTTACAGTCCATTCCTTTGCGTCAACAAGCGCATTTTTAGCCGTATTATTATCCGTTTGCGGATTCAAATTTGTGGATATTGATATGCTAAAAGGTGCGTAATATAGTTTAACAGAATATATTTTCAAATTTGAATATTGGTTGCTGTTATCTGTTTTTGTATGGAATGTAATGTTACTTTTTGTTTTTTTAGCATTATCTTTTTCAGGAAGACTTATTGTAGTTGTCTGCCTTGAAAATTTAATATTACTGTAGTCTGATGGTTTGAATTTTGTATCGTTAGAACCGAATGTAACCCAGTTATCTCCATCGGTGTAATAACCGCTCGCAGTAACCTTATTGCATTTCTTTTTTTCCCAATATGTTCCCTTTGTATTGTTTTCCCAGTCTACAGCAATTTGTTTAACCATTGTAAGGTCAACATCGTTTATACTCCATGTCTTTTCTGTTCCGTTACCATTAACATAAATACTATTATTTCCTGTCCATTGTGTTTTGTCGGAATTTCCATTGTCCACAAGCGATATATTTTCGTTTTCATCAAAGACATATTCAGTATAATAACCATTCTTATCGTGCTTTAAGCCCGCTATTTCCTCATACTGCTCATCTTCGGACAAAAGGCTTAATTCACCTGTTTCAAGCGCGAATTCCTTATTGTCATTATTAATAGTAATAATAGTTTCCGCTTTTGAAGTGTTCACAATATCAGAGGATTTGTCAAGAGTTATCTTGAACTGAAGTCCGTCCTGTCTTGAGTCTTCTTTAAGTATCGGAACATAAATTGTTCTTTCTGAAATGCCCTGCGGGAATACAACTTCCTCCGCAAAGGACTTATAATCAACATCATGCTTAGCTGTAATTTCTGCCGTTGACACATAAACAGAACCGAACTTTTCTTTGCCTGATGTTCTTCTGATTGTAATTTCCGAATATCCATCTGTTCTTCTTACTGCCGTTTCAGACTGAGCCATCTCGTATTTTTGCAGTTCTTGCTTATCATTATCCTCAATATTAAGATATGCCTTATAAACATTTCCAAGTTCGCCTTCTGAAGGATTTGAAATAACAAATAATACTTGTTCGTCACTCTCTGAAATATTATCATCAATTATATCAACGGTAATTGTTTTCATATATTCACCATCGGCAAATGTAAGAGTAGTTGATACTCCGGGAATTTCATCGGCCCAGTCAATTATTGATTCATCAGCAAGGACAAAAGCATCCTTATTACTTGTATCCGTGTTTTCGCTCCAGTGTCTGCGGTCTGAAACTTCTCCTGTAAAAGCATTTTTCGCATTTTTAAGACCAACCGGAGTATGGCTTTTTGATAATTCATTGCTTTCTTCTGTGGTTTCCTCGGATAATTTATCATAATTCTCAGCTTTGTCCTCGTATATAGAATCAGAAACCGATTCTTCCTCAAAAACTGTATCTTTCTCTTGTGTCTCTTCTTGTACTTTTTTCTCTAAAGCTTTATTTTCATAAGCCTTTGTTTTTTCATCCGAATTGGTAAAGAATTCTTTGCCAAGCACAGAATTAACAGTAATGGAAGAATCCGAAACAGTTGAATCAATAACTGCCATTACATCATTTGCTTCTTCCGATTTTTTAGTAATATCCGAAACATTAGAATATGCCTCAACTAATGGTTTCGCATCAGGATTTTTGTCTAGGGTACTTTTAAAAAATGAATCTTCCACCTTAATAACATAGTCCTCACCGTATTTTGCGGAAATATCTATAGCTTTTAAATCAACTGATACTTCCCCTTCTGTTCCGCCTTTTCTTACAACAGCAATTTCAACAGAATCAAGGTTTTCTGATGCATTCATTTTTGCCGCCAAAAAATCAAACTGACCCTTTGGATATTGTTTCACAAACTCATCGTTTCCCCTAAGCTCCGCCTCAAGCTGCTGGTCTAACGCTTTTTCTTGTGCCGCCGTTTCTGCGAAAATATTTATACTCTGTGAAAAAAATATAGAAACACATAATACAGACGAAACAATTCGCTTAAGTTTCATACTTTAGCCTCCTTTGTAAAATATTTACTTCTATTATGAAGTATTTTATATAACAGCTTTCATAGTAAAAGCTTGTTATCATTTAAAGAATCACCTTTATTTAATAAATTCAGAGATGAGTTTATAAACTTCCAAAATATGTGTTTCAACAAAGAAATGCTTTCCATTTTTTATAAAATACCAAGAAAAATCACCGTACAATATTTTTTTGAGTTTTTTTATGATTTTCTTCGTATTTTTTGTAAAAATGTCATTTTCTCCGAAAATAATCATAGATTTACAGTTAAGTCTGTATTTTTTATAATTACTTATATATTTAAAGTATCTATCTGTATCATTTCTGAATTTCAATACGGCTGATTTGTTGTATTTTTTATTTTCATTATCCGCGAAAATCTTTTTTATCATTTTATCAGGTATCATATTCCACGGAGAACCTATTAATGGTATGGCTTTTGACACAGCAGGTGCCGCAAGTATAATTCCGCTTAACTTATCCGAAATTTTCGCAGAAAATTCTATTGCCGCCATACACCCTATACAATGACCATATACATAAATTTCTTTATATAAATTTAAAGGCAAAAATTCAAGTAGTTTTTCCACAATATTCTCAATACTGTCTTTTACATCAAATGATGATATATATACACCAATCGTATCGCATTCCAATTTTTCAGCCAGTTTTGAAAAAAACTGAGGCTCTCCGCCAGCATAAGGAAAACAAATCAAAAGCTTTTCATTATTTTCTTTTTTTAACCATACAGTATAATTTTTATTTTTAATGGCAGAAGCAATACCTTTTACAGATAATCCTTCATAAAAATTTCCGAACGTGACATTTATACCCTTTTCCTCAAGTTCGCATACAATATCAAGTACAGTCAGCGAATCTAACCCCTTTTCAAATAAATTCTCATAAGGACTTGTACTTATATATTTTTGAACACACTCAAGAATAATTTTTTCGGTTTTGCTTAATTCTTCATATAATTTATTTTGATGAATTTTTTGTAAAGCTTTTAAATCCACCTTCCCTACTGATGTTAATGGTATTTCATCAATATTATAAAATATTGACGGAATAGCATAATGTGGAATTTTATTAAGCATATATTTTTTTATATCCTCAATTTTAGCTTCTCCGCTGTAAAAACACTCTAAACGATTATTGTTTTTTAAAACAACAGCGTCCGTTACATTTTCGCAATATAAAATAACGTTTTTTATTTCTGATAAATCAACTTTCATACCTCTTATTTTTATTTGAGAGTCTTTTCTGCCATAAATATACAAATTTCCATCATATCCTATTTTACCTATATCTCCAGTTTTGTAAGCTTTTTTGCCGTTAAGCCTGAAAAATCCTCCATTTTCTCCGTTTGTATATCCTTTACCTACAAACTCTCCCACTATAACTATTTCTCCACAGACATCAACAGGAAGTATTTTTCCAAAAGAATTTATAATATAAATCTGCGTATTATCCGCTGGTGTTCCTATTGGTATTTCTTTTTCATACTTTTCGCACTTATGATATGAAACATCTATTGTACACTCTGATGGTCCGTACAAATTATAAAGTTCCGCATTAAATATGTCATAAAAATTATCCACTGTATATTTTTCAAGTTTTTCACCGCTTGAAAAAACGGCTTTAACTGTAGGAAATTTAAGTTTTTTAAATTTCGCGTATCTTATAAAGATATTCAGCATCGACGGAACAAAATGTAGCTTTTCAATACCATATTTCGTTATTGCTTCGGCTATTTTGTCTGGAAATTTCTCATCACCCGATTTTAAAAGAAAAAGCTTAGCTCCATATATTACAGAAAGCATCTCCCATATTGAAACATCAAATGTGTTTACTGTTTTTTGAAGTATAGTGCCATTAAGTCCAAATATTCTATTTGCCCATTCAAGTCTTGCCATAAGTGATTTGCGGCTTATTTCAACGCATTTTGGTGCTCCTGACGAACCAGAGGTGTATATCAAATAAGCCGTATTTTCAGGATTATATACAGGAATACTAAAAATATCTTTTTTAAGATTCAAAATATCTTCTTTCATTAATATAACATCGCATTTTTCCAAAACACCGGAAATTTCATCTGAAACAATAATAAATGCGGCTCCACTTTTCAGTGTTCCAATAACGGCAATAATCATTTCTATACTTCTTTCAATTTTTATGCCAACAAGTTCCGCTGATTTTTTGATAAGCATTGCCGCAGTATAATCGCTTTTTTCATCAAGTTCATATCCGCTTATTGAATAGTTTCCAAAAACAACTGTCATAGTGTCAGAAATATGTGCTTTAAAACATTCTATAATATCACTGTAAATATGCTTTGTATATGTATTATTAAATTCTTTATAAATATTTTTATCATATTCAGACAGCACTGATATTTCAAATATTTTTTTATTTTTTTCATTCCCTGACAGTATATCCGCTATACAACTTCCCATATTTTCAATCTGTACATCTGAAAATATTTTATTTTTGTAATGAATATCAAAGTCAAGCCTATCATTGTATTCCTCCACAAAAATTCTCATAGGTAAATCACAGTATCCGTTAAAAATTTCTATTACTTCTCCGATATCTATTTCAGGCAAAAATCTGCTCGTTTTGTATGAAACCGAAATGTTATATAAAGTACCTTTTACATTATTGTATTTCTTTAAATCTATTAAAGAATATCCTGAATACTTCATAAGAGTAAATAATTCAGAACTTATTTTTTTTGATATTTCAGAAAAATTTTCATTTTCAAATTCCATAACAATAGGCAAAGTATTCACAAACATTCCAAACATATCAAATTCTTTTTTTATTCTGTTGCCGAATACGTTTCCTATTACTATTTTTTTATAATTTGTAAGTGCTGATAAATATATATATAAAGCTGTTAAAAAATCTGAATACATATTTTTATGTGGCAGCTTTATTGAAAACTTTTTAATATCCGCATTATAATCCGATGTATTTATACTACAAACAGGTACATTATAAAGTTTTTTTTCAAAGTATTCAGATGCCTTTTTTATTTTCTCATCGGTTAACTGTTTATAAACTGTTTCAATATGCTCACAAATAAAATTTTTATTGTCCAAAAGTGCTTTATAACCCTTTTCTATATTTTTGCATATCAGAACAATGCTTGCCGCATCTCCTATTAAATGATGAAGCTTTAAAAATCCAGCTTTACCTCCACTATATTCCACAAACGCAAACTCAAACAAATCATTATCATATATATCAAAAGGGATTTTTATAAACTCTTTTGCCGCGGTTAAACAATCTCCATTAATTCTAATATGTTTAATATTGTATTTTTTACATTTATATTCATAAAGTTCATTATTCTTGTTAAGTCTTAAGCGAATTTCACTGTTTGCGCGAATTATTTCTACTATTATTTTTTCAAATTGTTCATATAAAATATCCACTGAAAAATTTATCATACCGCCTATGTTCGAAACAGGTGTATCCATATTAATTTTTTCCGAATATAATATATTTTTTTGAAAATTATTCACTTAAAGATTCCCTCTCTTTAGTATTTTTAATTTTTGACGTATAACTTCCCGAAAATTGAAGAATATATCAAGTATAATGCCTATTTTTGATTATAGTTTTTCGTAGATTAAATCAATCTACGAAAGACTATAATTTATGGCTTATTTATAGCCTTTTTTAAATTTTGACGGCTTATTTGACGGTTAAAAGATTTGACAACATATCCATATTCTTTTTCTTAAGTGTCATTGAGGGATGCACATATTTATTCAATGTTATATTAACATTAGAGTGTCCCAATATTTCACTCAAACTCTTTATATCGAATCCAATTTCTACACAACGAGTCGCAAAAGTATGACGAAGTGTATGAAAGTTCACATCATCAATTTTACAAATTTGCAAAACAGCTTTAAATCTGTTTTGCATTGTACGTGGTTCTAAATATTCACCTTCTATACCGGTCAGCAAAAAGGCATTATCAGAGCGTTTCATATTAATTAAAATGCAATATATATTATCGGGTATTGGAATTTTTCTGTTGGAACTTATGCTTTTTGGCTCTGTAATTATAACCTTTGTTTTTACATTATCATTTTCCTCTATCTGAAGTCTTTGCATTGTCTTATTAACAGAAATAATATGTTCGACAAGAGATATATCACTCCATTTCAAAGCACATATTTCTCCTATCCTCAGCCCTAAATACATTGACATAAGTATTCCTAAATTACAAGGTGTCAAATCTCTGTTTAAATACTCGTTAAGTCTTTCCTGTTCCAATATTGTAAGTATTCTCATAGGCGTAAAACTTTGTTTTACACATATACGTTCAAAATCCTTCGTATGAGCTTTTCTCTGCTTATTTGCATATTCAAAAATTCTTTTTAAAACAGAAAATACAGACGATATGGTATTTGAGGAAAGTCCTTTATTTTCAATACCGCCGCGGGATAGTAATTCAATGTTAAAATCAGATATGTCATCGCAGGTAATATCATTTATAAGTTTTCCTTTAAATTTAGGAATAAGATATGTTTTAATAATATTACCATACTTAGTAACACTTGACTTTTTTAACCGGGATTTTGACGCATTAAGCCATTCTTTTGCTATAACTTCAAAATTCTCTTGATTTTTTTCTCTGATATTTTTTTCTTCCCTAAAATTATTAACGGCTGCTAAAAGTTTTTCTTTTGCTTCTTTATAGGATTTTCCATATACATAGCCGTATATGATTTTTTTATCGTTCTTTTCTTTTATATAACGACCTTCCCATCTGCCATCCTTTCTTTTATAAATATTTTGACCTCTTTTAGACATAGACAAACTCCTTTCTGACTATTTTTTTGACGGCTATAAAATCCATTTTAGGCTTTTATACCATTTAAACTGTATAAAAAAATGTTCAATTTATACAAAATAACTAAAATTTCAAAAAAAAATTGTAACTTATTGACACAAGGTATAAACTACTGATATAATAAAAATAAATAAAATTGTTTAGTTTTGTCTTTCGTAGATTGATTTAATCTACGAAAATTATTGCTTCTAACTGCTGTTTATATCATATTTTTTATATATTGTGAATAACTTCAAAAAATATTGTGGGAGGTACAATTATAATAACAGTTGATGTATCTGTTGGAGCGTTAGACCTTAGAGCTTGTCTAAGAACAAAATATACATAAAAAATCAGTGAAAATAAAATCCTTTTGGAACGTAATGATATTATTTTCACTGATTTTTTGGATATTTTAATAGTTTTTAGACAGACTCTAAGTTGGCAGAAAAACATATTTTTCCAATAAAACCTGGCAGAAAAGACATTCGCAAAGTCAAATCCCAGTCATTAGTGAGTTTTCTATACAGAGTTACTTAATCTAAAATTATTATATCTTTTTTTAGGCAGATGTTCAGTCTGTTTTTGTCGCGGCATTAAATTGAAACAGAAAACAACACTCACATAATAATCATCAAAAAATGAGATTATTATGTGGGTATTATTTCGATATCATTACTAACTTAATGACATTGGCTATTGCATAGTTCTATATACAATAACCGTTCTTTATTTTAGATTTTCAGTCAACTTTATCATTTCTTTGTATATAAATAATATATCTTTAATCTCCATATATTTTAGGATTTAAAAACATACAATCTCTAAAAATAATTACTTTTGTAAAGTGGTGTAATATACAACAACAATAAATATATAATAGACCTGTTTAATAACCTTGTCAAAAGAACTAAAGTATGATATAAATAATGAAATAATATACTAGATTATGTCGACAATAGAAATATGATATAATGAAAAAAACAGAAAGAAGGCTATTTCTATGTTTGCAGATTATCATAGACATGATGTAAGTGATAAAATATGGGAATTAATAAAACCATATACAATTGGAAATATAGGAACATGGGAGGAAACGCAAAAGATACAAGAATGTTTATTAACGCGGTATTCTGGGAGTATTACGAACAGGTTCTCCATGGAGAGATTTACCGCCGGACTATTGTAAATGGAACACAATACACCGACGCACCGACGTTTTTGCAGATAGAGAGATAAAGGTATCTGGGAGAAAATGCTTGAAGCTCTGCTTGATGAACCGGATTTTGAATGTTTAATGATTGACGCGAGCCATATTAAAGTACCCCCTGACGCTTGTGGAGCTGAAAGAGGTAATCAGGATATAGCTCGCGCAAAATGGGACTTAATACCAAAATACATCTTGCCGTGGATGCGAATGGTATACCGGTCAGATTTTTTGTCACATTAGGTACGTTGCGGATTGTAAGCTTGCTTGTGATTTAATTAACGGATTTTCCGCGCAATTTTTGATTGCTGACCGAGAATATGACTCAAATGAAATTGTCAAAGCCGCAAAAGAGGCTGCTATGACAGTTGTAATTCCGCTTAAGAAAAATAGAAAAGAACAGCGTAATTATGATAAATATTTGTATAAAATTCGTCATTTAGTTGAAAATGCTTTTCTTATGTTGAAACGCTGGAGAGGGATTGCCGCAAGATACGCAAAACTCGCTTTTTCTTTTGTTGCCGCTGTTCAAATTCGTTGTATTGCTATCCGGGCAAATGTTTTAGTCTAAACTATTGTCGACACTATCTAGTCTATTAAGGGATAAAAAAGGATTAATGCAAGAGGAGCTTTCTGAAAAAATTGGAATTAGACGTCCAATGCTCGCTCAGATTGAGAGAGAAATGAAAACGATAACATTACCTCTAGGTAAACAAATTGCCGATGTTTTTGGATGTACGATGGATGATTTGATTAAAGAATAATGTAAAAAATAGTCCAAGTGTGTCGGTCACAGTTAGTAATAGGACAAATTAGGATAAAAATAAAATAAAATGAGGTGATTTTATGGCAAATAAAGATATTATCGTAACATTTGCGCCTTATAGTGAAAATGATTTACAAAGAGCGAAAGAAATTTTTAATGGCTATATAGTGAAAAAGGTTCTAAATTTTTTTTCTGAGAACTTTCCGCCGGAAGAACAGGATTACATAAGAGATGAATATATAAAATTTCTTATAAAGAAAATCCAGGATAAAAAAGCAAAAGATGATGCACTGTAAAGGCATATGTGTACACTTAAAAATATGATATAATAAAGATATGGAAAAAGATAAAATAAGCCTCATATATGAGATGATGCCGGCAGACTGGAAAGAAGCCGGAACATCAGCACACCAGAAGAATTATTAAGACTAAATTTTCTATATCAGACAAGCGGAGATTCTTATGGTCTGACATCACATCAGCGTTAACGCAAATTTCAGAAAATCAAACAGGTCTTAATAAAACAGCGGTACAGAAACGAATAACAAACAGCGCCCAATGGCTGAAGGAATACAGAGTATGTCTGACAGACCGCAAGGAATTATAGTAAACGAGGAAGTAAAAACGCAGATTTTAGATTTCATCATATGATAGAATTATTTAGTTTAAATATTGTGGAATTTCATTTTACCGAAACGAGCGAATGAAAAAAATCAGCCGCTATCAAGAAATCAAAGCTAAAGATATTATTATAGCAGACAAAGCTTATGGTACGATAAAAGGAATAGAATATGTTACAAAAGGTGCGGATTTTTCTGTTTCGTATAAGGGCGAAAGTATTTAATCTATATACAGAAAAAAACGAACTTTTTGACCTTACAAAATATCTTAATGAAAATTATGAAGCTGGAAAACGATAGATTTGAAACTTTTCTATAAATTTGAAAAGGAGTATCATCCTGTGCGCATATGTGTTGTTGCTAAAGATGAAAAAGATATTGAAAAGAGTTATAAACATATTAAAAAATATAATTCAAAAATAATAAAGGAAAAATCACAGATTTACAAAATATGGGAGTGAATTTTAATCTGTGTAAATGCGAGTAACTTTGTTCTTATATGACTATAATAATACTGCAGTCAATTAGGGCAACGCTGAGGCCACTGTCATTAACTTAAGGCATTAAGAATTAAAATATGTTATAATATATCTTAGGGTGATGTATTATGAAAAAAATAATA
>CATJCJ010000393.1 GCA_949738935.1 uncultured Eubacteriales bacterium
ATAATATCATTACGTTTCAAAATGATATTATTTTTGCTGATTTTTTGTGTATATTTTGTTTTTAGACAGGCTTTTTTTAGATTTTAGACAGGCTCTTAAAGCAATGGTGAAATAAGTCTGGATATAGATTCTTGAATTCTAAAGAATTTACTTCTGGAATCATACCATTGCTGAGTAATTTCGGTACAATCCTCAAGGTCTTTTTTAAAAATCTCATTAAAATTTTTAGTAATCATTTCGTCATAAATAAAAGCGTTAATCTCAAAATTCAACTTAAGACTTCTGATATCCATATTAGCCGTTCCAATAGATGTTATTTTATCATCTATAGTTATAACCTTGCTATGAATAAATCCCTTTTCATATTTATAACATTTAACTCCTGAGTTTAAAAGTTCCGCGATATAAGAAATACTCGCGGCAAAAACAAATGGATGGTCAGGGTGAGCCGGAATTATAATTTTAACATCTATACCAGATAACGCCGTTGTTTTAAGAGCCTCCAAAATACTGTCATCAGGAATAAAATAAGGAGTTTGAAAGCAAACGCTTTTACTCGCCTCTGTTATCATTTTAAAATATCCATATTGAATAGAATTCCATTGACAATCAGGTCCTGAAGAAAGAATCTGCATATTTATACCTTTTCTGTTAAAAACAGGCTTCGGAAAATACTTTTTGTTTATAATTATGTTATTTTTTGAGGCAAAATTCCAATCAGCGATAAATCTAAGTTCCAAATCATGAACAGCACTGCCCTCAAACCGAATATGAGAATCTCTCCAAAAGCCGTATCGCTTAACTCTTCCAATATATTCGTCACCTATGTTAAGACCTCCAACATAGCCTATACTTCCATCTATAACACAAAGCTTTCTATGATTTCTATAATTCAGGCGAATAGAATAAGGCGACATAAATATTCCAACTTCTCCGCCGGCATCAATAAGAGGCTTATTAAAACTTTTAGAATTAAATATATTTCCCATTCCATCATACAAAAGCTTAACCTCAACACCTTGGGCAGCCTTTTCAGCGAGAGCCCACATAATATGTTTACCAAGATTATCACTTCTAACAATATAATACTCAAGATGAATAAAAGTTTTAGCGTTTTTTATATCATTAAGCATAGCCTCAAATTTAGAAGTACCCTCATTATAAATGGTAACTGAATTATCACTTCGCAAAAGGCTTTTTCCGGATATTCTGTTCAAATAAAATATATCCTGATAATGAGATTCTTCCTTATACACGTCATCAATAGGCTTTTTAGAGTAAACATCATCTGTCTCTTTAATATGGACAATTTTTTCAAGGTATTCATTTTTAATTAAATTATCATTCGAGTTTTTTTCCATAAAACGAATATGTTTTCTCCCCTCAAAACCAAAGGCGAGATAAATTAAAAATCCAATTCCCGGCAAAATAGTCAAAAGCATAAGCCAAGACCAAATAACAGCGGGGTTTCTCCTCTCAAAAAACACGACAAACACAGCAAAAATAAAATTAAAAAAAATAAATAAATTAACCACCATCGCAAACACGTTGTCCAAAGCCAATTCCTCATTTCCTTATGTCAACTATATTTTATTTAATATACCACAGCTTTAAAAATTTTTCAATGGTTTTATTTGTGGTATTATATAAATCAACTTCTGTGATTTTTTAAAATTATATTGACTAAACATATTAAGATATATTATAATTAAAAAATAACTTTTCTATAAAAACACTGATTACACCAATTTCGGCATATATTCTGAAATTGACGTAAAGCAAAATTTGGTGTCTTTCTGTATTTTTTTAACAGAATTTTTTTTATATTATA
>CATJCJ010000394.1 GCA_949738935.1 uncultured Eubacteriales bacterium
CCCTGACAACTCATTGAAACGCTCGCTGGCCGCCGCAGTTTTGACAGCCAATTCCTCATAACTAAACAGGTTATTTTCATTTAGATAGTTATAGGTTTTTGCCATCTGCTTTAGATTAAAAACACTTGCCCAACGGAAATAGCCGCCGCCTTTACCTTCGACCAGTTTCTGCTGAATATCTATCAGTAGATTTATTTTTTCCTTTGCTTTATGCGCTTTGGCAGAGGTCAAAGCTATCTTCAATTCAGCTTCGGAATAGCCCTCGCCCAAACTGCCTAGTCTGGCAAACTGTTTCCTGTCTGCCGCTTTTAAGCGCCAGCTTTTGCCACGCTTATCCACCTCAATATTATCAACTTGCAGCAGTTTAAGCAATGCTTCAAAATCCGTTGGCTTTTGAGATAACGCCTTATCTATGGTCTACCGCAGCACATCTCTGTGCAAGGATTTGTTTTCAATTCCCTGCTGCTCCTGCCAGCGGTTATAGCTTAAACCCCGGCGGCGTTTCGGCTCATCAACAATCGAATAGCCATTTTCGATACAAACCCAGCCCATAACCTAGCCGGTTAGCCTCCTCTGGGGTTATCTCCCTCGGCTTAAAAGACTGCTTGATTTGGCAGGCTATAACATCATTTTCCTTTTGTTCTCTGCCACTTTTGGTTTGATAAATCCTTTGAGCCAGGGCAAATTCGGCATCAGCAAGTCTGCTGTCGCACTCATAGCTGCTGATATGTTTAACTAGCGGTCTTGTCTAACATCAACTTAAAAATAGGGAGATGTTAAAAATGAACAAAGAAAGAAATACTGAAAAAGACACCCCAGCAAATTAGCTAAACACAGACTAAGTGTTCTTGAAATGGCTCAATCCCTTGGAAACATTAGCGAAGCTTGCCTAAGATCCGATATGGATCGAACCAGCTTCTATGAAATGAAACGCCGCTTTCAAAACTATGGTTTGGAAGACCTAAAAGACCTTCCTCTTATTCCCAAATCTCAGCCCAATTCCACTACACCTGAAACCGAAGCTCTAATGCTTGCAGCACCCTACCTGGGGTTGTGTTAAACTGTCGGATTTCCCGAAACTTCAAGGTGTTTCAGAAAACTCTCCTACAATTCAAAAAATTCTTATCAAAAATTATATGGCCTCCGTTTACGACAAATGGCTCAAACTTGAGGAAAAATATCTTGAAACTGGCATTGAACTCTCTCCTGAACAAATTGCTCACATTGAGAAAAATAATCCCTGTTTCAAGGAAAAACATGTAGAATCAACTAAACCAGGAGAATTATTAAGTCAGGATACACTATATGTTGGTACTATAAAAAACATAGGCAAGATTTATCTTCACGCTATTGTCGACACATATGGCTCTTATACTTTCGGATTTCTGCATACCGGCAAGAAATCTAAATCTGCTGCTGTTTTGCTTCACAATGATGTTTTACCTTTTTATAAAGAACACAAACTCAAGGTTGAAGCTATACTTACTGATAATGGACCAGAATTTTGCGGTACAGATAATCATCCATTTGAGTTGTATCTGGCCTTAAACGATATTGAGCATAGACGAACCAAACCAAGAACGCCCCGTACCAACGGTTTCGTTGAAAGATTTAACCGTACTGTACAAGAAGATTTTTTTTGCATTGCTTTCAGGGAAAATTTTTATGAATCTATTGAAGCTTTACAGACAGACCTTGATAAATGGTTATTACATTATAACACCGAAAGACCTTATAGAGGGTATAGAAACAGGAGAAAACGACCATTAGATACTGTTCTTTATTTTACCAATCCTGTTAGACATGACTCCTAGTTGTACAGGTTAACAGCATAATAATTTACTTGCTAATCAAATGACCCAAATGGCGCCAAGTAACTTATCATTACAAGAACTGCACAAATAAATTGTCCAATATCAATGCCCGAGACTTTTTTATCTGACTTTTCCATGTAAACCGTCCTTAAAAAATTCTAACATAACATTACACTTTCAAAATACTTACTATCCGCTCACAAGCATGCCCATCACCATAAGGATTAGAAGCCCTGCCCATCTTTTTATAGGCCGTATTATCAGTCAAAAGCTCTTTAAATGCATCATATATTGTGTTCTCCTCTGTACCAACCAACTTTAATGTACCAGCAACAATTCCCTCCGGACGTTCTGTTGTGTCCCGCATAACCAACACTGGTTTGCCAAGGCTAGGAGCTTCCTCCTGTATACCGCCACTATCAGTCAATATTAAATACGATCTTGCCAAAATATTATGGAAATCTAAGACGTCAAGAGGCTCAATCATTTTAAACCGTTCATCAGTACCAAAAATATCATCTGCAACACTACGCACAACCGGATTCATATGTATTGGGTAAACAACTCGCACATCATCTTGTTCATCCACCAAACGCTTAATTGCCCTAAACATATGACGCATTGGCTCTCCCAGATTTTCTCGTCTATGAGCAGTTAAAACAATCAATTTATTATTACCAGACCAATCAAGTATTGGATGATGAAAATCCTTTCGCACTGTTGTCTTCAAAGCATCAATAGCAGTATTTCCAGTCACATAAATAGTGTCCGTCTTGCAGCCCTCTGCCAGTAAATTCTGTTTAGAGCGCTCTGTAGGCGCAAAGTTATATTTTGCCACAATGCTAACGGCATGTCTATTAAACTCCTCCGGAAAAGGCGATTCCAAATTATATGTACGCAAGCCAGCCTCAACATGCCCAACCGGAATGTGCAGATAAAAACAGGTCAAAGCAGCAGCAAAGGTAGTTGTTGTATCGCCATGCACAAGAACCACATCAGGCTTTTCAAACTCCAAAACACTCTTTAATTTGTTCAACACATTAGTTGTAACATCAAACAATGTCTGCTTATCCTTCATAATTGCTAGATCATAATCAGGCTCAACATGAAATGCCTGCAATACCTGCTCTAACATTTCACGATGCTGACCTGTAACGCATACCTTCGTTTCAATGCCACTATGTTTCTTTAATTCCATAACTAATGGGCACATTTTTATCGCTTCAGGTCTTGTACCAAAAACTAGCATAATTTTTTTCATAACTATTTCCTATTCCCCTATTATATATATTTTTTCTTTTGTATTCTTAACTGCATAGCCGTAAACAAACTTTCCCGAATAGTTTTAGCCAATCGCATTTTACTCTCGCCCTCTTTGTTATCATAACGAAGCTCAAAGGGAACCTCCTGGAATTTTGCACCTAATAAAGAAAGTTTATACAATACCTCCATCATACAGGCAAATGATCTGTGCTCAACAAATTGCTGACCAAATCTTTCTTCTGCTTCTGAAATAATTTTATATGTATAAGCCCTATACCCACAGGTATAATCCTTAACATTTTTTACACCCAACACCAGTGTATAATAAACTCTGGCTCCCCAGCTTAAAAATAATCGAAACGGAGAAACACCTTTAGTCTTCGATCTGTCACAATAGCGAGAAGCAATTATACAATCATATCCTTTGCAAATTTGCTCCAGCATCGAAATAACATAACAGGGATCATGAGTATTATCACCATCCATTAGTACACAAATATCTCCATCGGCTCCATTTTTATAAAAATAATCAAACCCTGTTTGTAGTACACCGCCCAGACCTTTATTTACCTCATGCTCAATCAAATGGACACTACCAAAATATTTTTGCGCAAGCTCTTTTATAACTTTATTTGTATTATCCTTGCTTTTATCATCAACACAATAAATTTCCGTCATATAGCCGCATTCCTTTATTTTATCTATCATATCGACCCATTTAGCAGTCAATGGAGCAATATCTTTTTCTTCGTTATAGCATGGCAATATAGCAAATAATTTCTTCATTTTGTTTACCTCTATATAAAATATTATTTCAAATTATAGCCTTTAATTTTTTGGTTAAAATAGCTTCGTATGTAATACAACAGAAAAAATGGAATCACCAAACTCATACCCTTGCTAATTACGAATCTGAATATTTCTGTTTGATTTATCAAAAGCTGTTCATAAAATGCCCAGATTATTGCATTTTGTAGCACTAAACCTAATAAAAAAGTAACTACATATACAGCAAAGCTTTTAGCGTTATTTCTCTTTTCAAAAACTAATAATAATGTTAAAAAGTAATGGACAATAGCACCTATAATAATTGCCACAGTATTAGCAGCAACAATGCCATATGGCAATAAATGCAACAGCACCCAACCCACAGCGGTTTCCAATAATGCCGTAGCTACTGAACAAAGCACATATTTTACGATTCTATAACAATGAGGCATGTTTTTCTCTAATTTAAATAGATTATTCATGGCACTTTCCCTTTTTATAACGATAACAAATAATCATTACAACCAAAACGACCCAAGATATCATAGATAAAATTCCGCCTAATCTTATTCCTGGCGTCCAATATGTAAATTCAATTTCATGATAACCGGATGTTAAAGGCAGCGCCATAAACATATAATTTCCTCGCAAAATTTCCACAGTTTCACCATCAACTCTAGCACTCCAGCCTTTACTATATGGAATACTCATGCATAAAATCTTATTGTTTGACAAATCAACTGTACCAGATATTTTGTTTGTTTGCCATTCTATATTCTCTAAAGATTCTTCTCTTAATTTCTCCACCTGCTCTGGATAATTGTCCATTGACAGAGCATATAGTTCAATATTTTCCAATTTAAATGTTCCTTTATTAGGAAAAGTAATTGTACAGTTTGTGCGCTCATCTTCACTATATCCTAAATTAAATAAATAGTTTTCCCTACCAAAATACCAAGTGTATACCGATGATAACACCTCCGCCGTTTTGTTTATATCATCACAATTTACCGTTACAGTAAAATTACTTTGTCCGGAATTGTCAATATTAAGGTTTTTTAAGCATAAATATAATTCAATCTGTCCAGATACCTGAAAATCCAATTTCAATATGGCGTTAGCGTTATTAACTTTAAGGCGATCTTCATTTAATTCCAGATTCTTCATTTGTGTAATTTCATATGGAATTTCTACAATAAGACTATTAAATTCCCCATTACCTACTCCATCAATATTTCTATCCAAAATAATGGATTGCAGCATAAGTTCCTCTTTTTCCAAACCATTTAATGATTCTACATCTTCATATAATATAAAGCTATCATATGTATATCCCCAAGGAAGTGCATATTGATTTTCATAAATTAAATTATCATTTAAGGTTTCTTCTATGCGATAATATCCATAAGGCACATATGATACCTTATCTGGTTTATCTATAAAATATTTATTTGATAACAATGTACCCATGATAGTTCTTTCGTCTAAACCGCAAATAACACAATCGGCTGTTCTCTGGCCAATATTATCAGTTTGTTTCCATAAGTCTATTAAATTTTTGTTGATCATACTCCAATATGAAAACATAGTTGGTGTTTGCCATACCATACCAACATTACGATTAAACGATGTGCTATCAAAACGACCATCTTTATTGCTTAAATATGCTTCAGCTTCCCGTTCTATCGCATTTTCCATAATTTCTGTTTCATATCCTGATTTTGCAAACTGATTGATGTATTTATCCAAATCTGGAGCAAACTTATACAAAGCATTTACACTAACATTAATAACTACCAACGCAATAAAAGCAGCAACACTAAATGCTTCAAACCACCTGTAATTTTGCTTATTATTTGTAGCCCTTATACTATTAACAAATAATATAACCACAAAAGTAATAGCTAACATTGCCACACCAACAATATAATATACGCCTCTTGTTTTTGAACTAAGCAAAACAAATAGCATATATACCATCAGAACCAAAACACATATTATTTTATCTTTAGTTCTTATAGCTAACAACACTGGTAATGTTTCTACTACAATATAAGATATAAGCAATACAAAACCGAAATCCCAACGCTGTGAGGGATAAGAAAACCCATTCATAATATAACCGCCCAAAGGCAACAGATAAATTATCATTCCAGCCAAAAATAACAGTTTTAATTTTTTATATTTTTTCCTTGCACAAAACATTAAACTTAAAGATAAGAGTGATATGGCTGCTAAACTCAAACTATTCCAGGAACTTGGAGCAGGCGCAATAAATTTAAGCAAATGCCCCTGATAATAATTGAATCCATAAGAAAAAGGATTAAATTCAGTTGTTGCACCAGAACGGCTACTGTATAAAAAACCTAAAACACCAGGTAGAAAAATTATAGCAACTAAGCCAAGTCCCAATAAATAATATAAAATAATAAATAATACATCTTTCAGAAATTCTTTAATCTTGTTTATAGAAAAATAACTGATTAAACCATAAACAGCTAACATTATAGTCATCATATAGAGAAAATAAAACCCACATAATGCTGAATAAGAAAGTGCTAAAATAAATAAAAATGGTTTTTTATGATTTCTTATCATATCCATACCAATTAGTAAAAGCGGCAACTGAATCATTGGATTAGTAAAAAATGGATGACGAACAGCAGTTAAAATAGCATAACCACTAAAAATATAAATAATAGCACCAATCAAAGCAAAAAGATATCTTTTTTGGTTATATTTGCACAAAGCCACAAAAGCCAACCCAGCTAAATAAATACGAAAAATAACACAAAAATCAAAAAAAATTTCTATATACCTGGTTGGTACAAATATTGAAAATAAATATAACGGATCACCAAAGCCATAATAATTAAGCGTGGCAATTATATCGCCGCCCATACCAATATTTAAATCAAATAATGGAATTGAAAAATTACCATTAAAAACATTTAAGACTATTTGTCTTAAGTAACGTCCAATATATACAACCGCAGGATAGTGCTGCGCTCGACCATCACCTTGCCAAATAAATGATTTACCAGCCAATAAAAAAGAACCATATGCCAAGAAGAAAGTACATAAGAAAATTACTGTATAAACCAAAAGAAAAGTAAAAAATTTTTTTCTTTCAGAAGCTGTTGTCCAGACATTCTCAAATCGGAAAAATTTGTTTGCAATCCATTCCATAACCATAACCAACTCTCAAAATTATTTAGTATATAAAAAGTTAAATATCGTCCTTTGTAAAAGACATTACATATTTTGCTATTTAATCAGTCCAATCTACTTAAACTAATATTTGTGTATATGCTGCTAACCCCGGCAGTTGCTCGCCACAGTCCGGAATATAACAATAACTGTAAATCACCGTGGCCAGAAGCTGGTGTGTTAAAAATCCATTCAAACCTACCATTTTGTCGACAATACTCAACATCAAAAATTCTTGTAGCAAAAATTGTCTGCTCAACAGGATTATACAAAGAAACAGTTACTCCATTACTCTCTCCCTGCATAAAATCAACATCATTAAACCTTATTGCATAAGTCTTGCCATATTGCAAATTATCGGCCACAATCGCATAATTATAATTGTTATCTTTTGCAGGCAATTTGATTTCCGACTCATTAAGAATTAATTTTTCTTCAAAAATTTTATTTATATTTACATTAGCAACACCAAAATCATGGTATGCTTTACCGCCAAACTGACTTGGATTTATCATCATAATAACCATATCCGGCTTATTATACTGTACATATTCAACAACAGAACATTCCGTAAAATGCCTTGGGTCAATAACATCTACTTCCTTAAATAATGTAGACATATAAGCCTGAACCGGCAAGTTAAAACTATCCTTAATAATCAATATTTTCAAATCGTTTGGAGCTTTATCATTTCTATGCTGTACCAAAGGGTAATCACCGCCAATATATAAACAATATGGATTATCACCAAAATAGTCTACTCTGTCTAAATACTCACTGCGTATATTCGCATCAGCAAAATCTCCCTTATATAGCCAACTATGTTTGGAAATTGCACATGACATATATGTAGTAAATTTTGGCGTATAATATACTATATCATCAACCCCGGTAAAGAACATGCCTACCCTTTTGCCTCTGCTGCCTAAAAACCAATTTTTCAACAAATGACTTTCCCATTGCTCCATATCTGCATATGTTAAATCCAGCTTTTTTTCAGGCAAAATATTTTGTATATCTTCCACTATCTGCTGAAAGGCAACAAAAGCTCCTGTGTAATTCCAATGATGATCTGTTTTATTAAAGTATCGTTCTAACATCTCTGGTGTTTCACTTATATATGAACGCAAGTCCAAAGCATTGACATTTGAAGTTGACAATTCTGTTAACAAACTATCAACACTTATATTAACTTCAGAACTTCGACCAGCAGGCAACAACAAATTATTATTATCAATCTTAAATGGAGCTTGCACATAAAGAAAAGGAATATCCTGTTCTGCTAAATAATTAGAGAATGCAATAATATTATCAGCCAAAGGCTCTATATCCCTCTCTGGCATAGAAGCGTCTGTAAGCATACCATTATTCAACTTAATCACACCATTAACTATTCTTTTTCCCGTAAATCCCATATAAGCACCGTTAATATTTACAAAGTAATACTTGCCTAAAAAATCCTCAACATATGTATCATGCACCACAGCAGTTAAACCCTTAAAATCAATTTCTTCCGCTGTATATTGCTTTATCGGATTTAACAAAAGCTTAATATTAGCAACAGACATAAACAACATCAGTACAAGAAACAAACCTGCCCAAATAACAGGTCGCCCCCCCCCCCGACTTTATTCTTTGTTGTTTTTCCATCCTTCTCATTCAAACTTTTCACTCCCAGCACCATATTACCTAAAAATTAAAGTAAATAAACGGATTATGCGCATTCATTATCAAAAACGATATGCTGACAATAAACAGCAACAGCTGCAATGCATAACCAAAATTTTCAGATATACCTTTTATCAAATACTTATTAGCCACAAACTTATTTTTCAAATAACGTACAATCGGCGTAGATAACAGCAATCCTGCAACAAGCACCACTATGTATTCCCTAGAATAAAAGATAAAATCATTGTCCACTAAGCTGTTAGCGCCTAAGCCAAACATAGCCTGTATATACACAACCGCATTGCTTAAACTTTCTGAACGGAAAAGCACCCAGCCAAACATCACAGCCAACAAAGTAAACGTCTGGTAACATACAGCCAACAGCTTATGCTTATTTATCCGCTCCGGAATATTCATCAGCTTTTCAAACGTAATCAACACACCATACAGCAAACCCCAAACTATGAAATTCCAACTGGCTCCATGCCATATACCTGTCGCCAGCCAAACCACAAATAAGTTGAAAACCAGTCGCATTTTGGAATCCACTTTTGAACCGCCCAGCGGAAAATAAACATAATCCCTGAACCATGAGCCAAGCGAAATATGCCAGCGACGCCAAAACTCTGTAATCGTCTTGGAGATATATGGATAATTAAAGTTCTCCAAAAACTTAAAGCCAAACATTTTGCCCAGGCCAATAGCCATATCCGAATAACCGCTGAAATCAAAGAATATCTGCAATGTATAGCATACCGCACCCAGCCAAGCCATACCCACGCTCAAACTTTCCGCCGCGAAAGCCCTATCCGCTACTTCCGCAAAAGCATTAGCCAAAAGCACCTTTTTATTAAAACCATACAAAAAACGCAACACACCGTCAGAAAACATCGCCGTCGTAATTTTTCTTTCATTAATCTGCTCCGCTATGGTGGTATAACGCACTATCGGCCCAGCAATCAGCTGCGGAAAAAACGCTATGTATAAACCCAGATAACCCAAATTTTTCTGCGCTGGCACGCCCCTGTATACGTCTATTACATAACTTAGCGCCTGAAAAGTGAAAAAAGAAATACCAATCGGCAAAACAAAACTGCTCTGCGCAAACATTTCCGTTGTCTGAGGCCAGATACTATGAATTGTGCCTGTTACAAAGTTCATATACTTAAACACAAACAATATACCAATATTCACCAGCACTGCCAAAGTTAGCAGCAAATTACGATATAAATGATTTCCCACCAATTCCTCAATATGCAGAGCAATAAAATAGTTAAACCCTATGGAAAACAGCATTGCCAGAACAAATTTGGGTTCACCCCATGCATAGAAAAACAGACTGGCTATTAACAGCCAATAATTGCGTACATTCTGACTGCCAATCTTTTTAGGCAGCAGAAAATAAACGCAAAATGTTACGGGAAAGAATATAAACAAAAATTCCATACTTGGAAACAACATAAACCAACCGGCACCTCTAATCCAACCAAACTACTTTTTCTCTAAAAACTCCGCATACCTATCACAAATGCCCTGCACATCAGAACCAAACTCCACCTGCTTTCCCTTATCCAACCAGAGTATCTTACTGCACATCTGCCTAATCTGGTTTAATGAATGAGATACCAATATAGTGGTCGCTCCGCCAGAGATAATTTCTTTCATCTTAGCCTCGCTTTTCTTACGAAACGCCCCATCGCCAACAGACAAAACCTCGTCCAATATCAATATATCCGGCTCCACCAGACTGGCTATCGAAAACGCCAACCGACTTTTCATACCAGAGGATAACTGCTTAAAAGGCCTATCCACAAACTCCTGTAACTCCGCAAACTCTATGATTTGCGCATAGGTTTCATCCATAAACTTACGCGTATACCCAAGCATGGCCCCACGCAGATAGGTGTTCTCTCTAACCGTCAAATCGCCGTCAAAACCGCTGCCCAACTCCAGCAAAGCGGCAATAGTCCCCTCTCTGTGCACCCAACCCTTAGTCGGCTCCATAATGCCGGAAATTGCTTTTAATAAGGTAGACTTACCAGCCCCATTAGCACCAATAATCCCTAACATATCGCCTTTTTCCAAGGCAAAACTAATATCTCTGTCCGCCCAAAATTCCTTAACCTTGTAGTTACGCTTAATCCTCCGCATAACATATTCTTTTAAGCCTATATCCTTGAAATCACCGGTCATATAGCGTATCGACACATTTTTAAGTTCCAAAATACTCATTAACTCCTCCGCTACACATAATACAAAAACCGATGATTATATTTCTTATACATAAAACAGCCCAAGCCCAGCACGATAACGACATCAGCCAGCATCAGCAAATGAAAAGCCGGCGTTGGAATAGTTGCTTCAATCACTATCTTTCTGAAATATCTTATAAACAGATAAACAGGATTTAACAGAAAAATGTTTTGTACTGTCTGGCTGTAACCGTCAATCGTATAGAAGATAGCCGACATATACATCAAAAGCTGGGTGAAAACACTCCACAAATATTGAATATCTCTAAAGAAAACAAACAAAGCCGACAAAATCAGACCAACGCCAATATTGAACAGCACCAGCAAGGCTATCGGATAAACAAGCAGGAGTATTTTCCAGGTAAATGTTATATGGTCAAAAATACAGAAAATAAAGAAAACAATTAAAGTTAAGCCAAAGTTAATCAGCGTCTGCACATTTTTAGAAAAGAGAAATAAATATTTAGGCACGTTAACTTTGGAAAATATCCCGGCGTTGCCCATTAATGATGACATACCCTGAGAAGTGGCTTCATTAAAATAAGCAAACACCAGATTGCCACAAAACAGATATGTGGTATAATGCGCCATGTTTCGGCCAAAGAACTGGGTAAACACCAAACTCATAACCAGCAAAGTCAGCAAGGGAGATAATATACTCCAGGCCATACCCAGTACAGTGCGTTTATATTTCTTTTTGAAATCTCTTTTCACCAGTTCTTCAAACAAAAACTGGTGTTTTTTTAATTTGTGCAGTATTGCAGACACTTGTTTCAATTCTCCTGTTTATCTAAAGCTAATATGGCATTATAAACTCGTTCACAGTTATTCTGGTCATTAAAAGGAAATGTTGCGTCAATCCGCTGTCTGTATTTTTCTTTTAATTGACAATTATTCTGCATATATTCAATTATTCTATCCACCAATTTTTCTGTATCATACTCCACTTCACCGAAACCATCGCGTTCATAATCAAAGTAACCTTTTTCATAAGTATGTATACCAGAAAAAAATTCATCAACATCAGCCTGATAATATAGCACAGGTTTGCGCAAATAAGCAAAATCAAAAGCAACTGACGAATAATCCGTAACCAGCAAATCACTTTCCGCAAAAATATCCCTATAAGCATAGTTTCTTGGTATAATTTTAACTTCTTCCGAAAAAGACATAAAGTCCTCTGAACAAAGCATATTAGGGTGATTTACAAATGCAACTGTATAACCATGTGTTTTCGCAGCATGTAGCAAACGAACATCACTCAACAAACTACTGTACATCTGACAATATTGACTATCGGCAAATCCAGCCTTACAGTTTCTTATTCCAGTAACAGGATTTATGCCTGTAACAAGATAAGCGCGCCAAGTCGGCATAATAACTATTTGTTTTTTTTCACTATGATAAAGTCTATCATAGCGAGGAAAACCTGTTAATTTAACAACATTTTCATCATAAAAGTAATCATAATCTAAAAAAGATTGATATTCTGGCTTAGTTGCAGTAACTATCATCGAAATATTTTTATTGTATCTATTTAACCAATCAGACAAATCATCTTTAGTTATACCATGTTGCAAAAAAATAAACTTCTGTTTTTGTGATAAATCCCTATAAGGACCGGAAAACTTTTGAAACGGACGAAAAATATAATGCTCCCCCTGTGAGGAAACAATATTTTCAGCCAGTAAATATAAAATCTTATATCGCCAACCAAGGAAAGGAATAACTTTGCCAATTTTCTTTAATCTATTATAATCCGGCGAATCCGGATTAAGCGCAAAATAAAACTTCTTCTCACCTTTATGGTTTTCTATTAAATATTTAAAAAAGGCTTCGCCGTTATCATCAGCCTGCGCCGGTCTGTCAGAAATTAACCAAATTGGTTTTCTGAAAAACATCTGAAAAAAGTAATATGCCAAACGCGCCCAAAAAGCTTTACGAGTTGCTGCTTGCTTTTTCTTCCACAACTCTAGCAAAAAAGCTTTTTCACTTCGCCAATGACCCTTTCTGCCACAAGAAGAAATTATCAATCTGTTGCCACACGTTGAAAAACGCCAGCCATTTTTAAGATAATAAGCATTACGATATTCATTACCGACAGGAAAAAATTGGCGATATTTTATGTTCTTATTCTCAATCCTGACCCCGTCTAAGACAACAAAAAATTTAATATTATATCTTTCATCTTCCCGTAGCAAAGGAATTTCAACTTTGAAACCATAATATTCTAATATTGGTTCTTCAACCGCACATTTAGATTCTTTGCGCTCCCAAACCTGACAATCATATACCTGCTCATTTATCTCAACTTCAACTTGTAAATACGAATAAAGCGAAGGGAACATCACCGTATAGCCCTCTATACAGCAAGAATCTTTATCTATTTTAAGAAATTCCAAAGACAGCTGACATTTGGACAAATAAAAAACAATCGTATTCTGAAAAGCTAAAACAACATCGTTATGACGTCTAATCAAATTTGGCAGCTGCCCATATTTCTTTTGCAGCATAAATAATTTATGTTCAGGATAAATTGATTGTTGAGCCATAATAACATCATCATCAATATACTTAAACAAAGAAAATAATTTATTACAATACAATTCTTTATCTTCATCAGAAAACAAATCATTCGGTATTTGTTCCTGAACAACGCGCCACTGCAAATCATAGGCCAATGTGAATTGCACAAATTTCGGCAGATAACTCAGCTTATCCATGCAATACCGTATAGTTTGTTCCTGAAAAAATTCCAAATAAGGCAAATACCATTCTGTTAATTGCTCTGACTTTTGAATTGCCGAACTATTACCAGCAGTTCTTCTGCGATAATGATAACGACTGTTATGTATTACACCCAGCGTTCCCTTATTTAAGAGTATTTTTATAAGCAATTGAGTATCTTCAGCAAAAGCAAGCCGTTCATCAAACTTCATATTTCCCCAAATATCATGCTTAACAAAAGCCGAAGCCAGGCTCAACTGTATCATGGACCATTCTTTATATATATCTATAACTCTGGTTTTTTTTCTAAATTTATAATTTAATTTATGCTGACCTGAAGCCCCATCAAAATAAAACAAAGATAACGCCACGACATCTGTTTCTTCATTATGCAAATCAAAAAAATTTGCAACTTTGCGCATAGTACCTAACGCCAGCCTATCATCTGAATCCAAAAAATTAATATATTTTCCCTTAACATAAGGCAAACCGGCATTCCTAGCCGAGGCCACACCGCCATTTTCCTTGTGAACAACCAGTATATTTTCCGGATATTGCTCTGCATATTCATCACAAATCGCTCCACTACCATCAGTGGAGCCGTCGTCAACCATAATCAGCTGGATATGTTCAAAACCAAAATCCTGCTCTATCAGACTATCCACAGCCTCGCGCAAAAAAGGCTCCACATTATACACAGCCATTATCACAGAAAATTCAAACGGATATTCCTTAACCTCTGCCAACTTATCCACACCCAGCAACTCCCTTAAAACAACCTATTCATTCCCAATATAAAAACGATTTTTTCTTTTATTCTCAACAAGTACTTTCTGAATTATTTTCAATCTTAACTCCGCACTTTTTTGAACTTGCAATTCCTTATCTAAATCTGCAAAATTTTGCTGTTTACCGTCTGCACTATAAATCCACTGCTCTGTCTGCATTGTTTCATATTTTCTGGTTTCTTTTTCCGTCCAGCCATGCACACACTCACTGGAGAAGAAAATCCCTTCTCTTATAAGCTTAGCAGGATTACCGCCATAAGCTGAATTGGAAAACAATCGTTTACCAGCAACGATTGTCCCCCCCCCGAGGACACTTCCGGAACCTATTTGAGAACCTTTTAATATCAAACTTTGCTGCCCCAGCCATACATGATCGCCAATCAAAACCGATTGACTATAATTTATGCGTTCTTTGCTATTAACGTCATAAACCAAGTGTGGGTCTGCCGTCCGCACCCATATACCAAACGAGAACAACCCGTCATCGCCAACAATAATATTTTTCCCCTCAGAAGCTATAAGGTTCATCACGCCATTAATATAACAATCTTTTCCAATATACACGCTATTACCATTATTTACCGAGCAGTTAAGCAAATAATTATGCCTGTTGCTGCTTAAATAAACAACACTGTTATCCTTATTAAAATTTATAGTGGAATTTCTAAGTGTTACTCCATCTTCCACAAACAGAATATTGTTTCTGCCATAAAAATTGACTTTGGAATTGTCTAAATGACTTTTTTCAGCATTAACAAAAATCAAATTATCCTCACAAACACTATCCACAAAGCTATTTACACTTCTCATACTATATAAAACCTTTCAAAAACTATTTACAAATTTCGTCCATGCTTCAGCTTATACAGCCAACTGACTAAAGCAGCCAAAGCAAACGCCCACCGTTTGGCATACGGTGTTAGGCACACCACCAATCTACCTGCCATACCCAAATTCATATATTTTAAGGCCGCTTTATAATGCTTACTGCAAAAATCTGCTATTTCTTCAAGCTGAACCTGGTAATATCTTATTTTTAGTTCAGCATTATACAAACAGCTTGTCCAGATACAAACCGCCGAAGCAACACACTGAGCTGTCAGCAAATGTTCAAACTGCGGCCATTCATTAATCATTTCGTCATAACGCTCTTTAGCCGCCAGATAATGATTCAATCTGCCCTGCAACGAAACATCGCTCACTATACTATTAGCGCGTTGAAAATAATTATAACCAACATATGGCAAACATATCACACAACGCGCTTTAATAAATAACCTGTGCATAACCGCTATATCCTCATAGGTTCTGCCCTCCGGAAAGACTATATCTGCAAACAATTCATATTTCCATAATTTATCACAAAGATAATTTTGCATTTTATCATTTTGCAACAGAATTTTCAGTGCCTGCTCCGTGTTCAGAACCTCAACCTTATGCCAACCTCGCTGAACAATCTTGTTCTTATATCGTTCAAATCTACTGCACACTGCAATATCGGCCTGATAAGCCAACACATTCGCCAGCATTGTTTCATACATATCCAACTCTATCCAGTCGTCGCTATCCACCCAACCTATATAATCACCCTCTGCCAACTGCAAACCTGCATTCCTGGCCGCAGACACACCGCCATTCTCCTGATGTATAACCTCTATCCGACTGTCCCTGTCCGCATACTCATCACAAATCGCACCGCAATTATCCGGCGAACCATCGTCTACCAGAATTATCTGTAAATTCCGATACGTCTGGTTTACAATACTATCCAGACACTTCCGCAGATAAGGCTCCACCTTATACACCGGCACTATTACAGAGATTTTCGGCTCAACGCTCAATTCTTCAACCCCAAATACATTTTCTCAATTCGCCCGGACACATCTTCAACAGCAAAACCAGACTTTCGCACTTGCTCATTAAATGCAGATCTGTTCAAATCAAACTTAAATCCAGATATGCTTTCAGCCCAAAAATCTGTGCCGCCGCTCAATTTAACTTTCTGCACCAAATTGGTTACCACGGCTTCACTCGGTACCCCGTCAGAGCAGATAACCAGCAATCCTGATGCCTGCGCTTCCACCACCACAATCCCCAGCCCCTCAAAACGACTGGGAAAAGCAAATATATCCATAGCACAGAGCAATTCTTCAACCTTATCAGTTACA
>CATJCJ010000395.1 GCA_949738935.1 uncultured Eubacteriales bacterium
AGTCATTTACATCTGACATATCTAAATAAGCGTCTGCTGTATTGTATGTTTTATTTCCCGCACTGTCTGTTTTTACTTCACTTGCTATTATATAATCACAACCTACTTTTAAGTTACCGCCTTTTAAAATTATAGTGCCTCCTGATTGCATTATATTTCCGTCTACTGTTAAAGTATATCCATTCAAATCAAGTATTCCGTCTTTAAGATAAAGACTGCCATAAGTATGCATATCTTTAGTAAGTTTCATATCTTTTGAAATATCCACATTATTGCTGAGAAAAGAATTTTCATTTAATGATATGATTACTTTTTGCTCATCTCCCATACTATAACTGTCATTTGTCTTTTCCATACCAACGGAGGAAATTAAGTTGGCGTCACATTCATCAATATAAGCGTCATACGCAATTGTACTCATATGCTTTATACATTCATTTATATTAGTTTCCAAAAAGCTTAAAACACGCATATATTCATTATAATCTTCTTTATTAGAGCCAAAAATGCTCATTAACAACTTTGAGAGCCAACCACCTTTATAGACAATATCGACATACTCTTTTGACGCTTTTATACCCAATAAATGGGTATTTAGCAGCAATATGTAGGCTTCATTGAAGACAACCGAGTTCTCATCAGATTTATTGCTTTTATAGTTGTTTTCATACGTTGTCATGGTTTTCTTTAAAACATCCTCAAATTCATACAAAGCACAAAGTTCTTCATATTTTTCTATATCTTTTTCTGTAGAAAAAAGAAGATTTGACAATGTTTTTCCGACAGCCTGTCCGGTGGACACAGCAACTCCTAAAAATCCCAAATGATCAACAACCACACTCCAAATCTTGTCGATGCTATTCTTAAATAATTGGTCTATTCCATTTTCAGTTGCAAGTATATAAAGAACTGCCTCTTCCGATACTTCTTCAGAGCCTATTAAAATCATATTGTCAAGAGCGGCACGCATAGCTAAATTATCTGTATTAGCTCTCATACTTAATAATATTTTAGCCGTTTCATCTGTTCTCTGCATTATTACATGCGCTTTACAAAGTTTATATATAAGATTTTCAAGAGTATCGGCATATCCAAGAACTTTACTCACATTTCCTACCGCTTCAAAAAACTCTTCTAATTCATCACATGTTCCTAAAGCATTTTGTATGTTAGTATATTCTTCTTCGGTTAATGAAGATAAATTTCTTTTCCAATTATTTATTATTTCTTCTTTAAATTCTACAATAGAATTTAATGTTGACGTTTGAGTTGATTTAACACATTTATTTAATGTACCTGATATAGAGTTTACATCTTCACCTTGATAAAGTATATCGAAAAGTATTGTTTCATAAAAACCTGCCTCTTTAGTACTGTATTCATATAAATCAGACAATTCAAACGTTGCTACTTTCCAAGCTAACAAAATTTTTTGAAAATCCTCATCATCTCTCCTTGCTTCAACAAAACTTCTATAAGGCACTTTAAACTCATTTTTCATAAACGAATAGCTGTTATATGTATAATTATACTGTGCGAGGTATTGGTTAAATGACATATTTGAAACCGCCGCAAGCATTATATCATTATCAGAATTATTTAAACTCCAGCCATCTTGTTCCATTTCAGACAAAAGTTTTGCCTCATAGTCTAAAAGTTTTTTCTGATTTTCGGGAGTCATAACAGGATTGTTGAGCATAACTTCATCAGGAGTAAGGCTGATTTGTATATTTGATTCTGTTGTTTCTTACGCTCAATCAGATTCATATTCTCTAATTCAGCGGTAAGTTTAACTCCTTTTGTGTGACCACAGTTCAAGTATTTTTGTATATCCTCCAAAGTAAAATAAATAAAAATTCTGTTGTTTTTATCACGCCAGTTGTTTTTAACAGATATACCCATACGGTCGAGCATTAAACCATATAATATTTTTGCGTCATTAGACATTTCGCAAAAATACGGTTCTGTAAATAACATTTTTGGTATACGGTAAAATATATATTGATTAGCTTCGTTTCCGTAATAATAATCGCTTTTAAATTCCATAATTCTCGCTCCTTTTTATTTTTTTGGAAATATAAAAGGACGCTGATATTCAACGTCCTTAAAAACATTTTGTTATATTTAATTTTTAGTACAATACCTTACTTATCAGTTGCCTAAAACCTCGATTTTTCAGTGTTTTCAAAAGTATCTTTATATTACTTTAGCATTCAAAAGACCAAGCGTACAAAAACTTTTTGATGAAGTCAGAAAAGGCACAGTTCAGTGTGTTATAGTTAAAGACTTATCACGCTTCGGCAAAAATCATATTGAGGTTAGAGATTACCTTGAGCAGATATTTCCGCTTTTAAACGTAAGATTTATTGCGATAAATGATAATTATGACAGCATAAATAATATTGGTACTGCCGGAATGGAAACAGCGTTTAAAAATCTTATGAATGAAAATTATGCCAAGGGGATGTCACAGCGTGATATAGAAGACACACTTCGAGAAATTTACGGTTCAGAGATTTCGCAAGGTTTGATTTCACGTATAACCGATAAAATTATTCCGGAA
>CATJCJ010000396.1 GCA_949738935.1 uncultured Eubacteriales bacterium
ACGTTTCTGTATCTTCCGCTGATGGAAACGGACGAGGAGGAAGAATACGAGATGGGAATGTGGGGTCAAAGGAGATTGGAATACCTGAAGAACGAGAAACCGGGAACATACGAAACTCTGATGATAAAGGGACTTTGGGAACATCTGATACAGACGGACAAAGCGGCTTGCGAAATGGAGGACAAGCTGACAGAGGAAATGATGAAAACGGAGGGAGTGACGGAAGAACTCAAAATGACCAATCAAATGGAATGGGTCGGCAGAATGAACAACATCAAAAACAGAGCGAGGGAGATAATTTACAACGAACTGATTTACGTTTAGAAAATATAGAGGAAAAGGCAGAGGATATTAACTCCCCTGCTTTTTCTTTTGCCCGAAAATCAGATTTATCAAAAATAAGCTCTATTAATGATTTGATTGCGCAAGCAAAAAAACTGTATGACGAATTGCCAAACAATTTAAAAGTTAATGATATTGAAACTTTACTCAACCAAGCTGAAACAGCTTTAAATCAGAATTTAAACCGTAACAATAATGAAACGGTCAAAAATGAAAATGAAACCAAAAATCAACCCAATATTATAGGCAACACAACTTTCAAATATATCTCCAAAAAGACTTACAGAAAACTTGATACGGAAACCGCTTTAAAAGCGGCTGATGAATTTGAAAAAGAAAATATCAAATACAGCGGAAAATACAATGATGACAACACTATAACATTGACTTTCAGCGGTTCCGATAAGGAAAAATGCGACAATATTATAAAAACCATTCATAACGCAAACAGCTTTACGCCCGAACAGCTTGAAACAGTGAGAATGACTAATCTTGTTGATTTTTTAAAAAGCAGAGGACAGCAATTAAATCGTGTCGGCAGCGAGTACACAATGCCGGAACACGATAGTATAAGGATAAAAGAAAATAAGTTTTTTTGGAACAGTCAGAATACAGGCGGTAACGCTCTTGATTTTTGTATGACATATTACAATATGGACTTTGAAAGAGCTGTCACAGAATTACTTGCTTTTAACGGTCACAGCATTGATTTAAACAACAAAGCAAATATGCGGTCTGATGTTAAAAAGCCGTCTGAAAGTGAAATAACGGCAAATAACAGTGTTCAAAATGAACATAACCCATTTCCGAATGAACTGACAAACAACAAAAATAAAGTGACGGAGTATCTGCACAAAATACGTGGAATTTCAGATGAAACTATAAACGATTTTCTAATAAAAGATAAAATCGCTCAGGATATAAAAGGAAACGCCGTATTTAAGATTTTTTACAAAGACGGAAATATAAGCGGCGCTGAAATAAGCGGTACTTCCAAAAAACGCTATAAACAAACAACAGAGCAAAACGGTAACGGCTTTTCTTTTTACTCAGGTAATGGAACTCCAAAAGTTGCAATCTTTTTTGAAAGCGCTATAGACCTAATGAGTTTTTATGATATGAACAAAGAAACCGCAAAGGATTTTTTGCTTGTTTCAATGGCTGGACTTAAAGATAAAGTTGTTTTAAAAACTATTGAGGATTATGGACTGGATAAAGATAATTGTTTAATATCTTCCGATTATGATGAGGCTGGAAAAAATTTTACTGACAAAATGAAAAAAGAATATGGAATAACTTCTTTTAACTTGTTCAATGAGGATTTTGAGGAATACGGCGCAAAAAACTGGAATTATTTATTAAAGGCTAAAAACGAGGAAAAGTCTAACGGAAAAGATGAACCATCAAAAAAAGATAATTTTGGCATACCTCAAAACATTATAGAAAAACTTATGAAAATAGGTTCTAATGTTGAAGATTCTAAATTCAGAATTGAGAATATTTATAAAAATATTTCTGACAAAAAAGAAAGAATTTCAGCGTTAAAAAAGGAATATGGATTTAGAGGTATGGCTTCACCAAATAATGAAGCCGGAAAAATTAACAGCTATGATTTTACTTCAAAAGGTATAACAGTCGGCTGGAATGATGAAGATGGCGAGAGAAAAGGTTCAATTACTTGGTCAACGGCAGAAAAAGAGATTGAAAAACTGATAAATTCCAATAATTATATTACCGATGATGAAAGAGAAAAATACAACAGAAAAAATTTTATCAAGGCAAAAATTGACTTACTCAAAGAGGGAGATATAATTACAATCGGAAATGACAATTA
>CATJCJ010000397.1 GCA_949738935.1 uncultured Eubacteriales bacterium
CAGCTATGGATTGTAATATGGATAGAGTTACGGTTTACAGGAAAAAAGATAAGGTTGTAAAAGAAGTTATGAAATGGCTTAATTATTACGCTTAAAAAACGTGCAAATATTTTGCAAAAAACGTGCAAATATCTTGCAAATATTTTTAATAAAAACTGTGTTAAGATATTATTGTCGAAAGGTGAGAGAACTTTTCGGCGGCATTTAATAACCTCTTGCGGATATAGAAGCAAGATTATTTAAATCGTGCTTCTATATCTGATTTTAAAAATAAAGTTATATAGTTTATTTTTTTAACAGGTATAAGTTTATTTTCTTTTACAAGCTGATTGATATATTGTCTTGAGCAATTGAGAATTTCAGCAGCTTCACTTGTTGATATGATGTTGTTGCTTATAAAATTTTTAAGTTCATTTTCGGTTTTAAAATTGTACATTATCTCCTCCTGTTTAAAATAATATTTACAGTTATTGATACTAGGGTAATGATGATTATTGAAATACATAAAATATCATAAGCGGAAATATTAGAATAATCAATATCTATTAAACCTAATATACACAATAATATTGATGGTATTAATAAAGTATTGTATTTCATACGATTTTAAGATATAATAGTAATGGGGTAAGGGGCTTTCGCCCCAAACCTCATTTGAGATTTTTGTCTTTAAAGTTTCTTCTTATCCAGTAAATTGCCATTGCCAGGTAAGCGGTTACTTTAAAGACTTTTTCAATTATATCTATTATATCCATTGTTTCACCTCCTTTCTATGTTTTTATTATATCATATATGTTGACACGGGTCAAGTATTTTTAGAATATTTTAAATAATAATGAAAAATTTGGGGCGTTTATCATAATATAAATGTCCTTTTTTATAAGCAGGTGATACACTTGAATACAGTTGAGCCTATCCGAGATATTAATGTAATAAATGATATTATGGATTACCTAAAAGCTGATAACGAAAGAGATTATGTTCTTTTTTCTTTTGGAATTTATTCGGGGCTTAGAATATCAGATATATTAAAATTAAGAGTCAGAGATATACGAAACAAAAAACATATATATATGCGTGAGAAGAAGACAGGAAAGGAAAGAAGATTTATTATATCAAAAGAATTAAAGAATATTTTTGATAGTTATATTAAAGATAAAAAAGATTATGAGTATTTGTTTGCTTCAAGAAAGGGTTTGAATAAACCAATCACAAGACAAAGGGCATATATGATTTTAAAAGAGGCAGGGAAAAGGTTTGGTATTGAATCAATCGGAACGCATTCGCTTCGTAAAACTTTTGGATATTTCTTATATAATCAGACAAAGGATATACTGATTGTAAAAGAAGTTTTAGGACACGCTGATGTGTCGATAACAAGAAGATACATAGGACTTACACAAGATGATAAGGATAGATTAATAAAAGGATTGTCATATGGAAGAAGATAAAAATCGGCAAGGTGTTATGTGTATTTTGTTGAAAGTTACATATTTAAGTATTGTAACTTTTATCTTTAAATTTTTGATGCATTTATATGTAGGAAAATTTTAAAATGAATGTTACACAATATCAAGATATGTAACTTTCCAAATAAGTTAAATTTGTGCCAATTGCACAAAAATATTAAAATTTTTAAAAGAAACTCAAGGTATCGCTGAGATACTTTAAGTATTTTTTTTTAAAGATAAATAGGTTCTGTATGGAAAAAATTTCCAGATGCGGCCCGGTGATCCCAAAATCCACTTAGATTTTTGTATTTGGATTTTGAAATTGCCATTGCCGATAAAGTATTTATAATTGATTTACTGTATGTTATACAAGGATGTGGTTTTATGGAAAATAACTCAAAAAAGATTAATGATGTGTCAGCGATAACAGTTTCATCAAAAGTTCTGTCGGAAATTATTGGAGTGAGTGACAGAAGAGTTAGACAGCTTGGAGAAGAAGGTGTTTTTGTTCGTGCTGCTAAAGGCAGATATAAGCTTGCTGAAAGTGTTAAGAATTATATTCTTACTTTAAAGCTTGCTAATGATAGTAATAATATTCCTATAGAGGATGATGAGCTTGATCTTGAACAGGAAAAAGCGAAAAAAGAACGTGTAAATCGTTTGATTGCGGAACTTAAACTTGCTAAAATGAAAGGTGAGGTGCATTCATCAAAAGATGTTGAGAATGTTATGACAGATATGCTGTCTTCTTTTAAAAGTCGTTTGATGAATTTGCCCGCTAAAGTTTCTCCGATTCTCACACAAAGAGATACAGGTTTTATAAATGACTATATGACAAATGAGATTTTGAGTATATTGACTGAATTAAAGGATTATAATCCTGAGGATTTTTATAGTAATGATTATATTGATGTGAACGGTGAATTGGAGGAAGGCTATGAGAAAGAAACTTAAAGCTGAGTATAAGACAATACGCCTTTTTAAAAAAATAGCCGAGATAATAGCTCCTCCGCCGGCGCTAAAAATATCTCAATGGGCGGACAAATATAGAAGATTATCGCCTGAGGCTTCAGCTGAACCGGGAAATTGGAATACTGACAGAGCGCCGTACCAAAGGGAAATGATGAACGCGCTTAATGATAATGAGTGCGTTGAGGTTGTTATTATGTCTTCAGCGCAAGTTGGAAAAACGGAAATAATATTAAATATACTTGGATATTTTGTGGATTATGACCCGTCCTCAATTTTAGTGGTTCAGCCGACTGTGGAAATGGCTCAGACTTTCAGCAAAGACAGACTTGCTCCTATGATAAGAGACACACCTGTACTAAAAGGAAAAATCAAGGAAGCGAAAAGCAAGTCTGGTGATAATACTATACTGCATAAAAAATTTCCCGGAGGCCAAATTACTATTGTTGGAGCGAACTCAGCGGCGGGGCTCGCGTCGCGTCCTATAAGAATTTTATTATGTGATGAGGTTGACCGTTATCCCGCGTCAGCTGGTTCAGAAGGTTCGCCTGTTAAACTCGCTGAAAAAAGAACAACTACTTTTTGGAACAGGAAAATAATAAAAGTTTCAACTCCAACAATAAAAAATATTTCAGCTATAGAGGCTGAATATGAAAAATCAAGTATGGAAGAATGGTGCCTGCCTTGTCCATGCTGCGGGAAATATCAGCCTTTGGAGTGGGATAGGATTAAATTTGATAACGCTGATATGGAATGTAAATATTGCAGGGAACGTTTTTCGGAAATTGAGTGGAAAGATGGAAAAGGAAAATTTATCGCTGAAAAAGAAAATAAAAAAGTTAGAGGTTTTCATCTTAATGAACTCGCTTCACCTTGGAAACATTGGGAAGATATTATTGACGATTTTAAAAAAGCTTATGAGACAGCTAAAAATTTAGCAAGTCCAGAGCCATTAAAAACATTCTATAATACAAGCCTTGGAGTGACTTGGGAGGAAAAAGGTGAATCTATAAATGAAAACAGTATTTCACAAAGATGTGAGGAATATGAGGCTCAGCTTCCAAAAGGCGTCTTGGTTTTGACAGCTGGCATTGATGTTCAGAAAGATAGATTTGAGATTGAAATCGTAGGTTGGGGGCGTGGTTATGAAAGCTGGGGTATAAAGTATGATAAGTTGTATTGTGATATGACAAAACAAGACGCTTGGTATACTCTTGAGGAATATTTGCGGAGAGAGTATTTTTTTGCTGATGGCGGCGGGCTTTTGGTTGCGTGCGCCTTTATTGACACGGGAGGAATGTATACTACTGATACATATAAATTTCTTAAAGAGATGAATCGAAAACAGAGGAATATTTTTGGAATTAAAGGTATGAGGGGAATGGGAATTCCTCTTTTATATAAAATTTCCGCGAATAATAGTGAAAAAGTTAAAATATTTATACTTGGGGTTAGTTCTGGAAAAGAAACTATTATGTCACGATTGAGAATTAAAGAACCATCAGCTGGTTATTGTCATTTTCCAAAGGGAATTGATAAAGGGTATGATGATGAGTATTTTAAGGGGCTTACTTCTGAACGGAGAATTATCAGCAGTAAAAGAAATGGCGCTAAAGAACTTATATGGGTGAAAAAATCAAATTCTGTTAGAAATGAACCCCTTGATATAAGAAATTACGCTACGGCGGCGGTAGAATTATTAAGACCTAATTGGGATTTTCTCGAGAAAAAAATCAGCGAGGGTATAAATTATATGAAAAAAAATAAAAGCTCTACTGTTAAAAGAAAGACAGGGGTTATAAAAAGAGGTATTGAGATATGATTGGAAAAAAAGAAAGACTTGAGAACCGTCTTAACGCTTATTATAGGGCGGAAATGGCGGTTTTGTCGGGACAAAGCTATAAAATTGGAACAAAAAGCCTTACAAGAGCTGATTTGAGTGAGATAAGAAAGGCTATAAGCGAGATTGAAATAGAAATATCTAATGTGGAAAATGGCGGTAAAAGACGGATTTTCAGAGGATTGCCAAGAGATTTATAACATAAAAATAATATTTGTAAATACAACATCTGAAAATTTTCAGGTGTTTTTTTCATTTAAGGAAGTGAGACAGCTTGAATATAGTAGATAGTATAATTGAGAGTATCGCTCCGATTTATGGCGAGAAAAGAAGAATAGCGAGGGAACGGCTGAATTTAAGAAAGATTGTAAACAGCGGATATGATGAGAGCGGAGCAAGCCGTAATAAAAATTCTTTGAAAGGGTGGATTGCGAGAAGCAAAAGTCCCCAGGAGGATATTGATAAAAATCTCAGTCTTTTGCGGCAAAGGTCGAGAAGTTTATATATGTCGGCGCCTTTGGCTGTTTCAGCGATAAAAACAAACAGAACAAACATTATAGGCTCTGGTCTTAAGCCAAAACCTAAAATTGATTTTGAAAAACTGGGAATGACTGTTGACGAGGCTGAGATATGGGAAAGAAAGGTTGAAAAAGAATTTTCTATTTGGGCTGAGTCAAAGTTTTGTGATTCTACAAAAGTTAATGATTTTTATGAGATACAGCAGCTTGTCTGTATGAATTGGCTTTTAAATGGTGACGCTTGTGTTTTGATTGATTATGAAAAAAATAAAAATGGTTATATGCCTTATTCATTAAGGCTGCGTTTAATAGAAAGTGATAGGATATGTAATCCCAATACGACAAGTACAGAAGTTGATTTGCAAAAAAAGGCTAAAAATGGAAATAGGATATATAACGGTGTTGAGATAAATTCAAATGGCGGTGTTGAGGCGTATTATATATGCAATACATATCCTGTTTCGGGGTTGGCTTTAAAAAAGGAATGGGTAAGAGTTAAGGCTTATGGCGCAAAAACAGGAAATCCAAATGTATTAATGATATTTGAGGCGGAAAGACCGGAACAATACAGGGGAGTTCCTTATCTCGCGCCTGTTATAGAGAGCTTAAAGCAGTTGACGAGGTACGCTGAGGCGGAACTTATGTCAGCGGTATTGAATGGTATTTTTTCAATTTTTATTAAAAAAACGGCTCCTACAAGTGAGATACCTCTTTTTGGGGGAGTTAGTGAAGATGATACTATAAGTTCGGATCCAAATGATTATGAGCTTGGAGCGGGGACTATAGCGTCGTTGGGTGTAAATGAAAGTCTTGAGGTTGTTGACGGAAAAAGACCTAATATTAATTTTGACGGGTTTGTTTCATCTATGGCTAAATATATTGGGGCCGCTCTTGAAATTCCTGTTGAGGTTCTGATAAAATCATTTAACTCAAATTATTCAGCGTCAAGAGCGGCGTTACTGGAATTTTTTAAGGCTGTGAAAATGAAAAGAAATTGGCTTATAAATGATTTCTGCAAACCTGTTTATGAATTATGGCTTGCTGAGGCGGTTGCCGGGGGAAGAATAGTCGCTCCCGGTTTTTTTAATGACCCAGCTTTAAAAAAGGCGTGGTGCGGCTGTATATGGAATGGTCCCGCGCAAGGACAGATTGACCCCGTTAAAGAAGTGACAGCGGCGCAAAAAAGAGTTGAGCTTGGTATTAGCACAAGAGAAATTGAGGCTATTGAGACTATGGGCGGTGATTTTATGACTAACGCCGTTCAGCTTGAAAGGGAAGCGAGAGAAATGAAAAAAATATTAGATGTTGGAGGTAATGAGAGTGCGTGATTTTTGGCAATTTAAAAATTTGGGCGAAAACGGAGCTGAATTGTATTTATATGGTGAAATTGTCGCTGAAGAACCTTGGTTTTTAGAAGATTGTGTTTCTTACAGAAATTTTGTAAATGATTTAAAGTCTTTGGGTGATTGTGATAATATTACGGTTTATATTAATAGTGACGGGGGAAATGTTTTCGCGGCAAACGCTATATATTCTCAGCTTAAAAAACATAGCGCTTATATTACGGTTGAGATTGAGGGGATTTGCGCGAGTGCCGCTACGATTGTGGCTATGGCGGGAGATAAGATTAAGGCGGAAAAAAACTCACTTATTATGATACACAATCCAAGTATCGGACTTATGGGTTATTTTGATGAGGATAAACTTGATAAGTATAAAAATTCTGTAAAAGCTGTTAAGAAATCAATTATTGAGGCTTATCTTTCTAAAATTGATAAAACTGAGGAGGAATTGTCCGTATTAATGGATAATGAAACTTGGTATACAGGCAAGGAGGCGTTTGACGAGGGATTTGTTGATGAGATTTTTGAAAGTTCTGACAGTGTTGAGTGTCTAAATTGCGCTTACAATGAATTTATTGTTGTTAATAATCTTGTCTGTGATATAGGAAAATTCAAGAATTTTCCAAAAAACAAAATAAAAAATAAAAATTTAGACAAGTCAAATTTAAAAATTAAAAATGAGGAGGTAATAGTTATGACATTGCGGGAAGTTAAAGACAAATATCCTGATATTTATAATGAAATTGGGAAAGAGGCTGTTAAGAAAGAAAGAGAACGTCTCAAGGCTATTGATGAAATTTCGATTAATATTCCTAAAGATTTAGTTATGAGCGCGAAGTATGAAGATTGTATCTCAGCACAAGAGCTTGCTTTTTCCGCCTTAAAAGATAATAAAATTATTTCCTCGAATATTTTTTCTGATGTTATCGCTGATAATCAGAAATCAAATGTTAAAGACGTTGACCCAATGAATTCTTTATCTGATGAGGATAATGACAAGAGAACAAAAATAAACGGTCTTGTTAATTTTTTAAACAAAGGAGGTACTAAGTAATGGAATATTTTAAAAATGAAAGTGAGTTTTTTCCTGATAAGTTATTCGCGGGAACCGCTGTACCACCTTTGATGGGATTCGCGGAAATTGAGAAAGGTCAGGGAATTTTAAAAAGAGGCACATTAATCGGAAAAGGAGCGGACGGGAAATTTTATGTTTTGGGTTCTTCTGTTGCGGCGGACAGTGATGAGGCTGATATTGTTCCTTATGGAGTTTTGGCTGATGAGGTTGATACGGCTGATAAAAATATAGACACTTCCGTTTATTTGACAGGGATATTTAATCGTTCCGCGGTGTTTGTCGCTGAGGGTGCTGATATTTCTGATTATGAACATGAATTTAGAAAACTTTCAATTTACTTTGAAGATGTGATTGGTTAACAATTTTAGAATTGCTGTAATGAAAAATAAAAATATTAAGGATGTGTTTTATTTATGAATAGTTATGATACAAGGGAAATGCTTGAGGCTATTAAACTTAGAAATCCAATGAAAACTTTCTTCGCGGATACGTTTTTTAAGATTCATAGAACTCATATAGCTGAAAAAATAGATGTTGACATTAAAAAAAGCAAAAGACGGTTGGCTCCTTTTGTGGCTCCAAGAAAAGGCGGTAAAGTGCTCACAAGGGACGGTTTTAAAACAAACTCAATTACAACACCAAAAATTGCTCCGCAAAGAGTTATGACCGTTGATGATATTGTGAAAAGAGGTATGGGAGAAAATATATATAGTAAGAAAACTCCGGAAGAAAGAGCGGATGAACTTCTCGCTGAGGATTTACGGGAACTTGAGAAAGCTATTGTTGACAGAACCGAATGGCTTGTAAGGGAAATTTTATTTAAGGGGAAGATAAATGTTATTATTCCAAAAGATGGCATTGATATTTCTGTTGACTTTGGATTTGAAAATAAAGAAGTCCTTTCTAGCACGCTGCTATGGTCATCAGCGTCGGCAAATCCTATTTCCGATTTGAAAGGCTGGAGAAGAATAGTTATAAAACAGACGGGAATAGCTCCTAATGTTTGTATTATGGGTTCTGAATCGGCTGACGCGTTTTTGTCAAACGCCTCTGTAACAAAAGCTATGGATATAAGAAATATGAGGAATGTTGTAATTCAACCGAGAGTGGTTGACCCTGCTTTGACTTTTTTGGGAAGAATCGCTGAGCTTGATCTTGATATATATTCCTATGATGAGTGGTTTATTAATGATGAGGATAAGGAAGAATCTATGATTCCTTACGGACATGTACTTTTGGCAAACAATAATGGAATCGGCAGTATTGAGTATGGCTCTGTTACTCAGATTGAGGGCGGAAGCGAGGATTATGTTACCTATGACGCTGAAATTGTGCCGAAGCAGTGGGTAGATAAGAATGATAATATTAAAATGATTAGGCTTACATCAAGACCTGTGCCGCTGCCTTTTGATGTTTCAAGCTGGTATGTTGGTGTTGTTTTGGCTGAAAGCGGGGAGGGTGAGTAGAATGTATGTTGCTGCTATGAATATCAGAAGTCATAAAAAGTTATATAAAAAGGGTGATATACTTGGAAATGAATTTACAGAAAATGATATTTTGAGATTTGTTGATATGGGGGCGGTTTTCCTAAGAGGAGAAGCGTCCTTTTCTGAAGCGAATGCTTTTAAAGAGAATATTTTTAAAGAGAGTGAGGAAGTTGTTTTTCTTGATGAGGACGCTTTAAGAAAAATGAGGTCTAAAAGTGAGTTAGTGGAGTATGGTGAAAGTATTGGCGTCGATATTTCAGAGAATCTTACTAAAGAGGAAATGATAAATTTGTTGCTTAATTATATTGAGGAGGAGGAAGATAATGTGGCCGGACTTTGATATGGAATTCGGAGGAATTTTTGATTCAGATGGAAATGATATTAAAATAGAGACTTTTAAAGATATCGCTGTTTTTGATATGGAAAATATCTTCTTTAATCTTGATGAGTTTGCGGAAAAGCATTTTATAGGGGAAAAAGAAGTTCCTGTTGTTATTGATAATGATAAGATGAATGAGCTTATTGAAAGTAAGTTTATGCCTCTTGAGAGAGTTTATCAGAAGATGATTTTGTTTTATGTTAAAAAGGACTTACTTGGCTTTATTCCTGAGATAGATGATAATTTATTTTTTGATGATGAGTTGTATCAAGTCGCTGATGTTACTTATGATGGTTTTGATGTGCTGATTATAACTATAGGAAAAAATATAGGAGTGTAGTTTTATGGCTGATTATATTAATGTTGATATTGATTGGAAAGAAGTGAAAAAGAAAATTAAAGAAGCTCTTGGAACTACATCTAACGCGAAAATGCACGCGGTTTTAAGAATGGCTTTGAATGAGACTGTAAAAGGAGGAAAAACGGAAGCGGGAAGGTCGGCGCTTAAAAGATATAGGATTGATGATAAAGAAAGACGAAAAGAAGTCAGAGACTTGATTAAAACCAAAAAAGCAACAAGTCAAAATCTGACGGCAGTCGTTATAACAAGGGGTCGTCCCCTTGCCCTTACAAGATATTATTATAAAGAAAATAATAAAAATACTACAGCTTTCGCGAATGTTAAAAAAGGTTCATCAGGCGGTTTGACAGGAGGATTTGTAGCGACTATGGATTCGGGTCATGTAGGGATTTTTAAGAGATATGGAAATTTTCAACACAGAACTAAATCCAAAAGAAAATATATGCAAGATAGAGCTAAGAGTAAAAAGGGTATACAGCAGATTAAACAACTTTTTGGACCAGGTACAAGTCAAATGCTTGCTTCTGATGAGGTTACTCCGGAAGTCGTGAAAGAAATTGAGAAAAGATTTGACAAAGCTCTTGATAGAGCGATAAATAGGGTATTGGCAAAAGGATAGGAGGTGTTTTTTTGTTTACGCCAATGGATTTTGAAAATATTTTCGTTGATTTTTTGAAAAAAGAAGTAGCTGAAAAATTTGAGTTAAAGGGATTTGATAAAAAAGATAAAAAAGAAATATATAAAAATCCTGAGGTTTTCAGGGGTTTTTTACTTCCAAAAATAAGCGGGGATTTTGATGTAAGTAAACTGCCATATATAGTTTTCAGAATTGAGAGACTTGAGACAAGAAAGGTAAATAATAAAAATATTCATTGTCTAAAAACAATTATAGTATTCGGCTGTTATTGTTCGGGTGTTTGTAACAGGGACAACAAACAGATAATTGTCGATGATGGAAGCGGTTATCGTGATTTGTGGAACATTATGGAGCACACAAGGCAAATTTTATTTAATGGAACATATGTACCTAAAGTACAGATTTTTGAGGATAATTTTTCAATGGAAGTGTCGCAAGAACAATATTATCCTGTTTGGGAGGGGCAAATAAATGTTGATTTTTTGATTAATATACCTGAGTGGGAGTTTAAAAGTGCTTTATATAAACTGCCAAAGCGGTAAATTTAAGGAGGATTTTTATGGAAAATAAAGATAATTTAAAAATCGCAAGTGATGAAAAGCTAAAAGAAAAAAGAGAATTTGAGGGAAAAAAGACTTTAAAAAAAGCGATTGAAAAAAATAATGAGGTAAAGTTAAAAAATCCGAAAGCTGTTATCTATGTTGGGCCGTCTGTTCCAAACAGTATTTTGATTTCGGGTAAGGTTTATAAAAAATTACCTAATCATATTAAGGATTTTATCTCAAAAAATTCTGTTATAGGAAAATTGATTATTGATGTTGAAAGACTTGTCGAATTTAAAGTTAAAGTTGAAATTAAGGGTACAAAAGAAAATATGTTATATTCTCAGGCCCTTAAGGTTATTACAGAGGGAGGTTTGTTATAATGGCACATAAACATGGTGTATACATTAATGAGACTGCCACAAGTATAGTTTCACCTGTTGAGGTTGATTCAGCTATGCCTGTGTTTTTTGTGACCGCACCGATACATTTGACTGAAAATCCTTACGAAACTGTAAATGTCCCAAAGCTTTGTTATACATATTCTGAGGCGGTTTCCGCTTTTGGATTTAGTACACAAAAAAATATTTGGGATAAATATACAGTCTGTGAGGTTATTCAAAGTATGTTTTCTTTGTATGGAGTTTCTCCATGCGTTATTGTAAATGTTCTTGACCCGGCTATTCATAAAGAAGATACTACGGGAGAAGTAGTATTAAGCGAATATATCGGAATTATTGAGACTGACGGAGTTTTAAAGGATTCTGTTAAAATTAAAAATGGAGATAGTTATTATACTTTAAATGAACATTATACACTATCTTTGAATGAGGATGGATTTGTTGTTATTAACTTTATCAAGGACTCTGATGAAAGTATTTCTGAAAATGCCGTAATAGACATTGAGTATTCCAGACTTAAACCTGAAATGGTTGACAAATTTGATATTATAGGTGGTTTTGATGATGAAACAGGAAAAAACAAAGGATTGGAACTTGTCTCTGAAATTTTTCCAAGGTTTAGAAAAATTCCTTGTCAAATAGTTGTTCCGGGATTTTCAAGTTCTCCGACTGTGGCGGCTGTTATGGAAACCAAAGCGAAAAATATTAATGGTTGTTTTAACGCTGTCGCTTTGGTTGATTTGCCTACGGTTGATGAAAATGGAAAAAAGATATTTTACTCAGATATTGTTAAATGGAAAAATGACAATAACTATAACGCCGCTAATATGGTAGCGTGTTATCCTGAAACAGTTCTTGATAGGTATAAATATCATTTGTCTGTACAGCTTGCGGGTTGTATAGCCTTGACTGATTCTGAAAATGGAGGCGTTCCTCATATATCGCCGTCAAATCATAATTTAAAGATTAATGGACTGGTTTATGGTAATGGGGAAGAGTTTATTCTTCCAAAAGAGCAGGCTGATTACTTAAATGGTAATGGCATTTTAACCGCTATTAATTTTACTAATGGCTGGACAGCCTGGGGAAACAGAACATCTATATATCCGCTGAGTTCTGATGTTAAAGACTGTTTTATTCCTACAAGAAGAATGTTTTGCTGGATTGGAAATTCTATTGTTACAAACTATTTTTCAAAGGTGGATTATCCTCTTTTGAAGAGAAGTATTGAGACTATAGTTGACAGTATAGGTATGTGGTTTAATGGTCTTATGTCGAGAGAGTGCATTCTTGGAGGGTCTGTTGTTTTTTTGGGTGATGATAATCCGACAACAGATTTGATTGATGGTATTGTGAGATTTAAGGTTAAAATTGCACCGCCGCCTCCTATGCGTGATATTGAGTTTACACTTGAGTATGACCCGGGTTATTTATCGGCTTTGTTCTAAATATGAGGAGGTTTGTTTTATGAATATACCTGATAAGTTGGTACAATATTATGTTTTTGATGGTGATAATATTATGATTGGGGTTGCTGATCTGACACTTCCCGATTTGAATTATATGTCGGAGACTATTAAGGGAGCGGGAATAGGCGGAGAAATTGATATGCCTATTATAGGCAGTTTGCAGTCTATGTCAACATCTATTACATGGCGTTCACTTGTTGAGGAAACAGCTATGTTTCTTGAGCCAAAAGGACATACTTTTTACGCGAAAGGCGCTGTACAGGAATTTGATTCGGATACTTCAGATTTTCAGATAATTCCTATTAAAGTTACTATGAGAGTTATTCCCAAAAATTTAAAAATGGGGAAATTTGATACGGGAACATCTATTGGTACAACAAGTGAATTTGAGATTTTATATCTAAAATTAGAAATCAATGATAATACTATGTATGAAATTGATAAAGCGAATTCTATATTTAACATTAATGGAGTTGATTACTTGGCCGCTGTTAGAAGAACAGCGGGACTGAGCAGTTAAGATGGGAGGATTTTCATTATGAAACATTACAAATTAAGAAAGGCTATTCAATTTGAGGGGAAAAAGATTGATGATTTTAATTTTGATTTCGAGAGTATGACGAGAAAAGAATATAAAAGATGTATTAGGGAAGCGAAAATCAGAAATAAAAATGACGCGCATCCGATTCCTGTTTTTGGCGAGACTTTCAGACTTGTTTTCGCGGGTGTCGCCGCTGGAGTTCCAACGGAGACTATGTTTTCTCTTTACCCTAAAGATATTGTAGGGGTAAGTGAATTAGTTTTTGAGTTTCTTTTGGGAAAAGATGATGATATTGATAATATTAACTTTGATGAGGATGAAGATGAGGAAAATAATATCTATAAGCTGAAGGATCCTGTTAGTTTTAATGGGGAAAAGATTATAGAATTTACTTTTGATTTTGACAGCCTTGGTTATTCGGCATATAAACAATGTGAAAAAGAGGCAAGAAAACTTAACTCAAAAAAAGAGCTGATGTTTACTCCCTCAGAAAATGAGAATTTTCAGCTTTGTTTCGCGGCTAAAGCGGCAGGTGTTGAAAACGAGGTTATGCGTGAGCTCTCGCTTCGGGATTCTTTGGGTATTTGCATTATGGTACGTAATTTTTTATTGGATGGGGATTCGGACGACGAGGAGGAGAATACACAAATTGTAACTACTTTGACGGAGAAACACAAAAAGAACTTGAAGACTGTGGAGAGTTAGAGTTTGAGGAGAATATAATGCGTTTGGCAGTGGAGACAAACACGGGGATTGATTATTATGAGAAGTGCAGTTTTGGGGAATTGATGGGACATATTAAAACTTTTAATCGTATTTTTGAGGAAAGGCAGAAAAGACAGGAAAGACAAAAAAGAAGTTAACGTGATTATTTGTTTTTGAGGCAGGTGATTATTTGGGAAGCAGAATATACGAGATGGCTTTTAGACTTAACGCTCAACTTGGAAAATCTTACAACAGCGCCTTTGCTAACGCTGAGGCTATAGCCTCAAAAACTTTTGGGAAAATTGCTAAACTTGGCGCGGCGGTTCTTGGAGGAATGGGAGTTTCGGATGTTGTTGACACATATAAGGATTTTCAGCAAAGTATGGCGAATACGGGAGCTATAGCGGGGGTTGATAAAACATCAAGCGAGTTTAAGGCTCTGGAAGAGGCGGCTTTGGAAGCCGGAAGAACTACGACAAAAACGGCTGAAGAGGCTTCTGACGCTTTAGGTTATATGAAATTGGCGGGTTGGTCGACCAAGGATAGTATTAATAGTCTTATACCTGTTTTGAGACTTTCTGAGGCGACAGGAGCGGATTTGGCTACAACGTCTGACCTTGTGACTGATAGTATGAGTGCTATGGGGCTTAAGTCTGAGGAGTTAAGCACATATCTTGATATGGCGGCGAAAGCAAATAACGCCGCCAATCACTCAGCATTAGAGCTTATGGAAGGGATTATTGGCAGCGGTGGGGCGGCAAGAGCTGCCGGAGTTAATATGTATGACCTTTCCACAGCGCTTGGAATACTTGCTGATAATGGTACAAAAGGTTCTGAAGCGGGTACAGCCATGAATGCTATGCTTGTGAGAATGACAACACATAGTAAAGCGGCGGAAGCTTTTGAGGAATTGGGAGTTAATGTTTTTGATACCGCGGGAAATTTCAGAGGACTTGAAGATATACTTGTAGATCTTAATTCAGCTATGAAAGGCATGAGTACAGAAGATGTTGATTTTTATTTGAAAAATATAGCCGGAACTCAATATTTCTCAAAGTTTAAGTATCTTCTTGATTCTGTTAAAAAAGGGTCGGCAAATACAAGTGAGTTTACAAACCGATGGAAAGAACTTAACAGTCAAATGCATAATTCGGCGGGTTCTCTTGACAAGATGGCGGAAGCTATGAATGATACTCTAAGCAGCGCTTTGTCTATATTGGGGTCGGCTTCTGATGATATGAAAATTCAAATTATGAAAGAAATTGAGCCGACACTTACTCCTATTATTAGAAAAATATCTGATATATTGCCGTCTGTTGGGTCTAAGGTCGCTTCTTTTGTTAAGGATGTGGTTAGTAAGGGCAAAGATTTATGGAAAAATCTTAAACCGGTGTTTTCATTTCTCGCTGAGCATTTTGATGATATTAAAATTGGGATTATGGCGGTTGCCGGGGCTTTTACGGCGGCTAAAATAGCTCGTAAAATCTTGGATATCACGAGCGCTGTTAAAACGTTTTTTTCCGCTGTTCGGGCACATCCTATTATGCTTTTGGTTGAGGCTGTTACAGCGCTTGGGTTCGCTTTATATGAGGCTCATAGGCAAGCCAAAGAAGCTAATCTTGAGGAGCATTTTGGGAATATATCAATATCTGTGGAGGAAGCTGGCAGAATTGCTGAGGATATTGTTAATAAAAAATCTTTTGAAAAATTAATAAGCGCAATGAATATTCAAGATAAACTCAAAGAACAGGAAAGCTCTTTACAAGGTTATATTAGTGAATTAGAAAAAATTCATACACTTATTGAGTTTAATATTGAATTGACTCCTGATGATAAAGAAAGTTATAAAGAAAATGTAAAAAATTATGTAAATGGAGTTTTAAAATATATTCAAGATGAGTGGCAAAGTCAAAAACTTCTTTTTTCAGATAATCAATTTATGCTGAATATAATAAATACAGATATGAGTGGTACTTACGAATCTGTTAAAGGAATCGGTGAAGAACTGATTAAAATGGTAAATGATGGAATCAGTGAGGGAAATCTTGATCAACTTAAAGAAAAAGTTGCGGAAGCTATAGAGATAATGGAAGAATATAAGAGAGAGGTTGCTATAAATACGGCTGTAGAAAAAAATAAAATAGCTGTATCCGAGTTTATGAGTGGTGAACTTAACCAGGAAAGTGCGCAATCTGTTATTGAGCAGATAAATTCAAACGAGAGAGAAATTCAGGAAAAGAGCGTTGAAGCGGCGGCGGCAAAGAAAACCTCTATTAATCAGGCGTATAATAGAAGATTAAATACAGATAAACCAATGACAGAAAAAGAGAGAGATACTCAGCTTGCTTTAGCAGATAAACAAATCTCAATGGCCAGAGCGGATTCGCTTATAAGGGCTCAAGAAACACTTCTTGGAGGAGCTGATGAAAAATTTGGAGGCTTTATTAATAAACGTATGGAACAAGTAGATGCAGCGTATGGAGAAATGGCTAAATTTTACAGAGAAGAAGCTCAAAAAGATGGAATGGTTGATCCATCAATTTTTTTGAAAAAAAACTCTAAAGCAGAAGAAGTTTTTCAAAATCTCGTGGCTACTACAAATTATAGTGGAAAAGAAGCTTTAGAAGCGGAATCTTTAAATGAATATATGGGGTGGATAGGAGATTCTTTTGAAATATCAAATGAACTTATGGAAAGTCTCCCTAAAGATTCCGAACAATATCAAAAATTGAAAGCTCTTAAGAAAAAATATGATTTATACAGTGAAGGCACAAGAAATGAATCATCATTTCTTCCTGCTACCGCGAAATCAGTTGTGAATTCTAATCTTTTTCACGATAAAATGACGGAGCTTGACGCAGTTCCAACAACCGTTACTCTTATTCCAGAAATAACAGAGGCTCATAAGGCTGTTTCTGAAGCAAATAAAATTATAAAAAAAGAACTTGAGAAAACTTCTGTTGAGACTAAAGTTCAAGTCAAGCCTGTTCCAGGAATGGAGCAAGCTTATAATTCTGTTTTGGAAGCAACAAAAACTATAAAACAAAATTTTGAGGGAAGTTCTGTTGAGGCAGAAGTTCCAACAAATGTTAAAAGTGTAATGAACGATGTATTGGCGGCGGCATTCATAGCCGCAAACAGGGCAACAATAAAGAATGACACTGAACAGCCTATGAGCGCCGGAGTTCCCACAAACGCTGAGAGTGTAATGAATATGGCGCTGGCGTTATCGTCTGTAGCCGCAAACAGGGCAACAATAAAGAGTGACACTGAACAGCCTATGAACGCTGAGGTTCCCACAAACGCCACGGTAAAACCGGGGGTTATTGATACGTCAATATTTGAGGGAGCCCTTACGGACAGCATTGTTACAGGAATAGCAAATGGAGTTGGCAAAGCGGCTGCGGAAGCGAAGCAACTAATAAAAATAAGTCCATCAGGCGGAAATGTAACCGTTGAGAAAAACGCGAAAGGTACAGAGTATAGCGCGGATACCTTTATCGCGGGTGAAAACGGCGCTGAGCTTATTACAGGAGCAAGGGGAAGAAAAGTTTTTACAGCTCTTGAAACAGGAAATATATTTAACAATATAGGAAAAATAAAAGATACTCTTGTTTCAGCGGTTGGGGCTGTAAATATTTTTGAAAGGCTCAAAAGATATAATATTGAGGATGATATTAATGAAAACAGGGGTATGAAGCCGGAGAGAGTTGTTAAATCTATAAGAGGTATTAATAATAACTCTAATATATCTGTGACAGTTCATAATGAAATTAATGTTGATGGCGGTGATACAAAGGATTCTGATAATTTAAAGAATCTAATTGACAAGGTTTTGAGAGAAAGTACCGGGGGAATAATTGAGGCCGTTAAAGAGGCTGTTATGGAGGCTATTGAAAAAGAAAACGAAAGAAAGGTAAGGCTTCAGAATGGATAAAAAAACTTATACAACTGTTCAGGGAGATATGTGGGATAATATCTCCCTGAAATTTTATGGAAGCGAAAGATATATTGATAGGCTTATTAACGCTAATTTTAAATATCGTGAGGAGGCTGTTTTTTCGGCGGGGATTGTTTTAAGTATTCCTGAAATAGATAATTCAGCTTATGAGGTTGATTTTAAAGTTCCAAGCTGGAGGACTGATATGAAGTGATATCAAGACGGTGTAAAGTTAAAATTTATTTCAGGGGTGTTGATATTTCGGAATATGTTGAGAGTTTCACATATTCTGATAATATAGATTTTACTGATGATATTTCTCTCACTCTATCTGATAAGGACAGGTTTTGGTCTAATAAGTTTTTTCCTGAGACAGGTGATGTTTTGACGGCGGAAATTCAAGTTATAAACTGGAATAAAACATATGATAACAGAAGTATTAAACTTGGCTCTTTTGAGATTGACAGCATAAATTACAGTGTTACAAAATTAACACTAAACGCTGTGGCTGTTCCTATTTTCTCAAATATTCGTGATGAAAAAAATTATAAGACTTGGGAAAATGTAAAATTATCTGTTATAGCCGGAGATATAGCTAAAAAAGCAGGATTGTCTCTTGTTTTTGAGAGTAATATTAATCCGGATTACGATAAATCGGAACAAAGCGGTGAGGCTGATTTGGCTTATCTTGAAAAACTTTGCAAGGCTGAGGGATTGGCTGTTAAGATAAGCGGCAAGCAGCTTGTTATATTTGATGAGGCGAAATATGACACATTTGAGCCTATTGTGACTTTGGAAGCGGGCAAAAGTTATTTTTATGGTTATCCGTCTTTTAAAAGAAACGCTAAAAATATTTACAGCGGCTGTGAGATAAAATATTTTGATAGCAAAACAGACAAAACTTATACAGGAATTTTTAACGCTCCTAATATGAAAGGTGTAAATAAAATACTTAAACTACAGGAAAAATTTAATAGTGAGTCTGATACGATAGATTACAATAGAAAAGCAAAAGCAAGACTTAGAGAGCAAAATAAAAAAGAGTGGACTGCTAGTGTTAAATTAAAAGGTGATATTATATATTTTGCCGGAACAAATGTTATGTTAAAAGGATTTTATAAATTTGATGGAAAATATAATATTTCAACTTGCTCTCACAGTATTTCAAGAAGCGGTTATATAGTGTCTTTGGATTTACGGAAATGTTTGGAGGAATATTGATGGTTAAAATAGGAAAAGTTTCTTCTGTTGATGAGAAAAAGGGAACGGCGAGAGTTTTATTTGAGGATAGACAAAATTGTGTTTCTGGAGATTTATTTGTTATTATGCCTTTTACTCTTTCAGGGCAGGTATATTATATGCCTGTTGTTAATGAAAGGGTTGTGTGTATTTTTGATGAGTGTGGGACAGGTTTTATTGTTGGGTCTTTTTATTCTGATAACAGATTGCCGATTCAGGGAGATAAAAATATGTCTTATATGGATTTTAATGATGGTACTATTTTAAGGTATGATAGAGGAGAAAAAAGACTGGATTTGATTTGTGATAATGGGGAAATTAATATTATGGCAAGAAAAGTCAATGTTGTTGAAAAATAAAAAGCTTGAAACAATAAAACAAAAAAATATTTTTTACAGCTTCGTATATGTGAGGCTGTTTTTTATTATATATATTTCAAAAGTTTCAGGCGAGTTTTAAGGACGTGATTATATTGATTGGAGCTATAGGTTCAAGAGATATTGATGATGTTATTGTATTTGAGGTATCTGAAAAGAGAATGTTGACATTTGATAGTTTTAAGAGAAGCAATAATATTTCACTTGCTAAAAATAACGTTCTTTTAAGAAAACCTGTAAGTGAATATGTGGGGCAGGAACTTGATACCATTAGCTTTACAGCTTATTTTAAATCTGAACTTGGTACAGACCCAAGAGCGGAGGTTAATAAGCTTATATATTTAAACAGAGACGGTTCTGTTGTTACCCTCATGCTTTGGGGTCAGGCTTTTGGCACCTATAGGTGGGTTATTACAGGGCTTGATATGAATTGGACAAGAATTAATAAGATTGGTTATTGCAGAGCTATTGAGTGCGGTATAACTCTTGAAGAGTATGCGGGGAGATGGGATTGATGAACATTACAGCTAATTCAAATAATATTACTTTGACTCCTAAAAACTATGTTGAGGAAATAATTCAAAATGTAAATGTTATTGTGACGACTGTTATGGGTAATGTTCCCCTTGACAGAAAATTTGGAATTAACGGAAAAATAATTGATGATTCCTCAATTCAGGGTAAAAGTAGACTAGCAATCTCAATTTTAGAAAGCATACAGGATTTTGAGCCAAGAATTGAAGTTATTTCTATAGACTTTGAGGAAAATATTGAAAAGGTGGGGGAAGGTATTTTAACCCCTAAATTGGAGGTGAAAATTAAAGATGAGTATATTACTTGAAAATTTGCCAGATATTGATTTTATAACAAAAGACTCGGAAAAAATAAAATCAGAAATCATAAGAGATTTTGAGGAGGCTGCCGGAAGAACTTTATACCCCGGAGACCCTTTGAGACTTTTGCTTTTGACTTTTGCTAAATATTTTACACTTTTGCGAAATAATATAGATTTATCAGCAAAGCAAAATCTTTTGAAATACGCTGATGAGGGATTTATTGAGAATATAGGCGCTCTTGTGGGAGTTGAGAGGGAAACAGCGAAAGCCGCGTCAGTATCTGTTAAGTTTACACTTTCTGAAAAACAGGAAAGTACAGTTGTAATTCCAAAGGGAACAAGAGTCACTTGTAATAATAAGATTTATTTTCAAACTATAAAAGAGGGAGAAATTAAAGCCGGAGAAGTTTCTGTAATTTTAAAGGCTGAATGTACTGAAGATGGAGATATAGGAAATGGATATTATGAGGGTCAAATCAATAAAATTGTAGACACTTTTGGTTATTTTGTTTCTGTTGAAAATGTTACTCTTTCAAGCGGCGGCGCTGATATAGAGGATATTGAGAATTTTAGGGAGAGAATACTTACCGCACCGGAAAAGTTTAGCTGCGCGGGTCCTTCGGGAGCTTATGAGTATTGGGCAAAAACAGCGAATCAAGATATTTTTGATATATCAGTTTCTTCTCCGGAAGCTGGGGTTGTTGAGATTATTCCTCTTATGAAAAATGGTGAAATTCCCACTTCGGAGGTTTTGGAAAGCGTAAAGGAGATTTGTTGCGCGGATGATAAAAGACCTTTAACAGATAATGTTTTGGTATCCGCGCCGGAAAAGATTTATTATGATATTAATGTTAAATATTATATCTCAAAAAGTGACACCACAAGTGGAGTGACAATTAGAAAAAAGGTATCAGATGCGATTAGTAATTTTATTTTATGGCAAGGTGAAAAGTTGGGAAGAGATATTAATCCGTCAAGACTTATTCAATCTGTTATGGAAGCGGGAATTAAAAGGATTGAGGTTTTAAGTCCAGAGTATAAAATAATTGAATATAATCAAATTGCTGTTAATGAAAATTTACAAGTTATATATGGTGGTGTTGAGGATGATTAATATTTATGAATTGAGTCTTTTGGATTTATTGCCGGTGAATATTAAAACACATGAAATTAAAGCTGTATGCAAGGCTCTTGATAAACAGCTTATGGAGATAAGCGGAATATTAATAGAGAATATTATATTTCCTAGAATTGATGATTTGCCTGAAAATACTATTGATTTATTGGCTTGGCAACTTCATGTTGATTTTTACGAACCATTAGGACTGGATTTAAAGAAGAAAAAGGAACTTGTTAAAAACTCAATTATATGGCATAAGCAAAAAGGTACAAAAAGAGCTGTTGAGCGACTTGTTAAAACAGTGTTTTTTGATGATTTTAAGGTTGAGGAATGGTTTATTTATGGTGGTAAGCCATATTATTTTAGAATTGTTATAAAAAATGGAAGCATAAAAACAAAAGAGGAATATAATCTTCTTATTCAAGCTATAAATTCTGCTAAAAATATAAGAAGCCATTTAGAAAGAATTATTTCAGAAAATAGTATTAAAAATGAGTTATACTTTGGAGCGTCAATTAAAAAGATACATAGTGTTAATGTTTATTAAAGGAGCTGAGATATTTGGCCGAATTTGGAAAAATGGAACTTACTCAAAAAGGAAGCCAGCTTTTAAATAAAGTTATTACAAGAGAAAAACGGCTTGAAATTTCTAGGATAGCTGTTGGAAAGGGTGAATTTTCAGAAAATGTATGGGATATGGAAAATCTTATCTCATATGTTTTTGATACAATAATTGTTAAAAGCGGTGAATGTGAAGGTCAATGGGAAATAGAGGCTGTTTTTACGAATGAGAATGTAAGGGAAGATTTTAATTTTAGAGAGATTGGCGTTTTCGCTGTGGATCCTGACTTTGGGGAAATTTTGTACTCATATTCAAATGCGAGTGATAAATGTGATTATATTAGCGCTTTTAATGGCTCTAATCTTGAAGAGGAAAAATTGAATATTAAAATTTATACTGCCGGGACCTCTAATGTTTATGCTAAAATTGTAAGAAGTGAAATGGCAAATCAAATTGGATATGATAATTCAGTTACTGATATTAATTGTAATGATGTACAGTCAGCTATTGATAAATTATATAAAGTTATTTGTGAGGTTGATACTGAAGCCAAAAATAAAAACGGCGGAAATGCCGATACAGTAGACGGGAAACACGCTTCAGATTTCGCTGAGAAAAATCACCTGCACGATTATCTGCCGTTAAGTGGCGGTAATTTGGCAGGTGATTTAGATATAGAGGGTCAATTGGATTTACACGGTACATTAAACGCTGAGGATGTTAATGTAAGTCAGGGAATTCAGGCGGAAAGCTTTTCAGGTGACGGAAGCGGGCTTACCGGTGTTAACGCTGATACAGTTGACGGAAAACACGCCAAGGATTTTGCTCAATATACACGTGTGGTCAGGGGA
>CATJCJ010000398.1 GCA_949738935.1 uncultured Eubacteriales bacterium
TAGGAGTATGTCAAGTAAAGACCAACTATTTTTTTAAATTATTTTAACGAAAATATATCTTCAAAGTTCCATTCTATTTCGATTTTATCATCTGAGTAGATTGTTACTTTTTTGAGATACTTTTCTATAAGCATTTCATCTGTGAGTTTCTTACTTTTATATTCTCGTATTAAGTTATCCGCTTCAATACAGTTTTCAGAAATGACACAATCTTTCTGAGTAGTTTCTTTTTTCTTTGAGAGGTTTTCTGTTTTATCGGATATATATTCTCTTTTGTCGAGATATTCTTCTTTCGATAATATTCCATCTTTGTATTCTGTATATAAAATCAGCTTTTTTTGTTCCAGCTTTGCGATTTCACTTTCCAAAGATTTAATAATATCTTTCGAAACCTCTTTATTGCTTTTTATTTTACTCTTATATCTATCCACATTTTCAACCATAAGATTTATATATACATTCAAGGCGTTTAAGATTATTTCTTTCAACGCTGAAATACTTATTTTTTGATTTACGCAGACAGATGTTATTTTATTGGGACAAATAAAGTTTCTTACATTATTTTTTAATATTCGCCCCGCAAGCGCTTTACCGCAGCCACCGCAAATAACTTTTCTATAAAATTCTTTAACAACAACTTTTCTTTCGGAAGTGATTTTCCTCGTGTAGAATTTTTTACTTACACTTTCAAATAGTTTTTTTGAAACAATCGGTTCGTGATGATTCTCAAATATTAAATATTCACTCTCATCATTATTTTTTGCCTTATTAGGCGTGTAATTGTTTGTCTTACGGCTTATAAGTGTTCCGATATACGCTTTATTATGAAGAACCGTTGATACTTCTCTTGCTGACCAAATACACCCTAATTTCCTGCCGTACCGATATTCCTTTTTGGTATATACACCCTCTTTATTAAGTGTGCGGGCTATTTCCGTGTATTTCATTCCGCTGTCTGACATTTCAAATATTCGCCTTACTACTTTTGCGGCTTTGTTGTCAACTACAAAGGTTTTGTTCACATTTTTATATCCATAAGGCGCCCAGCCTCCGACAAAATAACCCTTATCCTGCTGACTTCTTACAACTGATTTAATTTTATCCGAGAGGTCTTTGCTGTAATTCTCATTCATAAGATTTTTAAAAGCTACTTCTGTTCCGGCAACACCAATATTGTTATTGCTGTCATAATTATCATTTATCGCTATAAAGCGCACGTTTAATATTGGGAATATTTGTTCAAGATAATCTCCTACTTCTATTAGATTTCTTCCAAAACGAGATAAATCTTTAACTATAACGCAATTTATTCTGCCATTTTTTATTTCCTCAAATAATTTTTGTACGCCCGCTCTTTTGAAATCAACACCAGAATATCCATCGTCACAAAATTCTTTAATCTCACTGCCAATAAGGTCGGTATGTTCTGTAATATAACTTTTGATTATATCTCTCTGAGCCGATATGCTGTCGCTCTCAAACTTGTTATCCTCTTTCTCATCATCATTTGAGAGCCTTAAATACATTCCTATCTTATAACTCATTCTCATACCTCCAGTCAGCGATAAAATCATCTAAAGCCTTGAAAGTATCAGTAAAAGTGAACTCAATTTCTACTTTTTCTTTTGAGTAAACTGTTATTCTTTTTACGAGAGAAAAAATATACTTATCATCATTAAAGATGTTTTTGTCGGAAAACAATCTTTCAAGTTTCTTGTTAAGTATCTTAAAATCATTAATCTTTTTATTATGCGACATAAGTTTATTCAGCTTTGTTTCAATTTCTTTATGTTCACTGTTATATGCCGCTTTGATAAACTCAAAATCCGCCAAAGATACTATTTCTGCCTTAAAATCCTGATAGAGAATTGATATTTTAGATTCAATCTCTTTCAAAGTATTCTTCAACGTGGAAATTTCTTTGTTTCTTTTTAATTCCTTTTCTTTAAACGCTTTTGAGTTTTGTATTTTTTCCGCAGCCTTATTTTTATCAACAAATACGTTCATAAAATTTCGCAGCAGTTTTATAAGCAATTCTTTTAAACATTTTTCGCTTATTGAAACTTTACATAACTCTTTAAGCTTTCTTATATTGCTTTGACAGCTGTATGAAACACATTTAGTATAAGTATGAGTTCTGCTCATCATATAACCGCATTTGCCGCAGTACGCTTTGTCTTTAAGGTAATTAACTGTATCCGGTCTTCGGGAAATCGTTTTATTTAATCCTTGAATATACTCAAAATCTTCTCTTGATACAAGCGCTTCGTGAAAATTTTCAATAATAAGCCAGTCATCTTCCGAATTTACACGTCTGTTTATTCCCTCAAGTTTACTTGTAAAGGTTTTATTTTGTATCAAATCTCCCGTATATATTCTGTTTGTAAGAATATTCTTTATATTTTTTGAGTACCATTTTGAGTCTTTCAAACGAGCGTATTTTTCTCCGTCGCCTTGCATATAAAGATACCTGCCGGGTGCGGGAATCGCAAGAAAATTTAAAATTTTAGCTATTTCAGCCATTGTTTTACCGTTTTTTCGCCATTCAAATATTCTTTTTACAACAGGAGCGTTTTCATCAAGCAATATACTTTTACTATCCGCAGATTTTTTATAACCATATCCAATGTTAGAAATAACAACATATCCCATATTTCTTCTTGCGGCTATATTTGCGTTTATCTTTTTTGAAATGTCCATAACATAAAACTCATTCATAAGATTTTTAAAAGCGTTTTCTACCATTTTTTTATTGTAATCATCTTTTGAATTGTCAAAATTATCATTTATAGATATAACCCGTACATTAAGAAATGGAAATACTTTTTCAAGATAGTTGCCAACCTCAACAGAATTTCTTCCTATCCTTGAAAGGTCTTTAACAGCGATACAGTTTATTTTATTTGCCTTTATATCATTTATCAGCCGTTCCCAGCTATCACGATTGAAATCAACTCCCGAAAATCCATTATCAGAATAAACATCAACCACATTTATATCCGAAAATCTTTCAAGGGATTTACTTATGTATTCTATCTGATTTTCAAGAGCCGTACCGTTCTCAACGCCGTTATCTTTTCTTGAAAGTCTTGCGTAAATTGCGGTCTTGTTGGTATTTTCTTCAACAGTTGAATTTTCGTGGTAAGTCATTGTTTCCATATCAAAAACTTTTCTTCGGCTTTTTCTCGCCATTATCAATCAGCCTCCTTTATTAAATTAAAAGAAACTGAATTTTCCAACGCCTTATTTACATATTTTTGCATTATATCGTAATCAGTTTGAAATTTAAAATCAATTTCGATTTTTTTCTTATCGTAAACAAATATTTTATTAATAAAAGTTACAATAATTTTTCTTGAAAGATTTTCAAACTTGTTGACTGCCGCATATTCAAGATATTTTGAGTGATTATTACTTGATATAACAGATATTTCTTTGTTAATATTGTCAATTCTTTTATCAAGAATTTCAATTTCATCAGAATACATTTTTTTAAGCGCCTTATAGTCTTTTTCATTGATTATATTGCTTTTTAAATCCTCATAAAGACTAAGAGAATGTTTTTGATAATATTCCTTTTTTTCACCGCATTTAACAATTTCATCTTTAAGCTGTTTTATTTCTCTGTTACGAAACGGCAAAGCGGAAACAGAATTAACCTTTTCCTGTATTTTAATAAAATTAGAAAAAGTCATATTAAGCATTTCAAGTATTGCTGTTTCAAGTTTATTTACCGAAACGCTTACATTATTAACGCAATTTTTTCTGTTCTTACGTTCGGAACAAATATAATAATAAAACTCCTTTCCATTTGAAACGACCTTTTTTCTTGTCATATTAGCGCCGCATTTACCGCATTTAAGTATTCCCGAAAGGAGATTTACACTATCGCTTTTAGGCGATACTCTTGTATCTTCATTCATAAGTCTTTGAACATTATAAAAAAGTTCTTCCGGAATTATAGGACTATGATTATTTTTAACTACTATCCATTCACTTTCAGGCTTTAACACACGTTCTTTAACTTTGTAATTTGGCGTTGTGGTTTTATGCTGTTCAAGTACACCTATATAAATTTTATTCTGTAATATTCTTGTGACTGATTTAGCGCTCCATAAAACCGTAAAGTGAGTTTTTTGAGCCGATTTATAATTTATTCCTATTTCTCTCTTATGTTCCATAGGAGAAGCTATGCCAAGACCATTAAGCCTTTCCGCAATACGCAGAGCGCTCATACCCGCTAATTTCCAGTTAAAAATATCACAGACAATTTCCCTGACGCTTTCATCAATTATCAGTTTGTTTTTGTTATCAGGTGATTTTAAATATCCATAAGGGGCATAGGCGCTTAAAAAATTTCCGTTTCTGCATTTTATATCAAGACTGCTGCGAGTTTTTACAGAAATGTCATTGCAGTAAGCGTCGTTTATCAAGTTTTTAAAATGTACATAAATAAGCTGGGAATTATTTTTTTGAATATCCGCCGTATCA
>CATJCJ010000399.1 GCA_949738935.1 uncultured Eubacteriales bacterium
CAGTATATCATAAAATTATAACAAAATAAATCCGCCGCTTTCAGCCTCTTTCATTCCTATTTGTGCTGACGCTTTAGCGGCAGAATGGAGATTTTTATGGAAAAAGCAATGATCACAAAGCAAGGCAGAAAAAAGCTTTGTAAGGCGCACGCAGGCGATATTCCGCTCCCAAAAATCGTTAAAATGGCTTTCGGTGACGGTGGTGTTAACAGTGATGGAATTGAAATCAAACCCACCGGAAATGAAACGGCTCTTTACAACGAGCTGATACAAAAAGAAATAGACAGTCATGGCTATACAAACGATGACGAAACGGCTTGCCGATATTCGGCAACGCTGGATGTAGGCGAATGCACGGGGAAATATATTTCCGAAATCGGGCTTGTAGACGAAGACGGGGATCTGATTGCCATAAGGACATTTTTGGCAATGGGAAAAACCGAAGATATTCCGCTCACGTTTGATATGGATGAAATATTTTAAGGGGGTTATAGAATGAACGAAAACGAGAAATACTGTAGCATTAAAGACCCTCGCGAGTTTACCGAACAAGTGAGACGTTGGGATAACGCAACACGGGCAAGCGGCAGCGAAATGGGAGCAGATATTGAAAAACTGCTCAATAATGAAGTGTTTCTTAAAGAAGAGTTTGAACGTGTAAACGGAGAAAGCGTTAAATGCAGCGAAAAAGGCGTGCAGAACGGGATAGCTACATTAGACACAAACGGCAAACTTTCACAGCATGTTGAACGTGCAAATATCGATAATGTGGAAGCGATTACCGTAAAATTCAATGGAACGTCACAAGGCGCTTATGATGGCAGTTCTTCAAAGGAAATTGATATTACAGCGTCAAACATAGGAGCGGCAGCGGAAGAACATACGCATACAAAGAATCAGATTACGGATTTCCCTGTATCGCTTAAAAATCCAAACCCGCTTACGCTTAAACTAAACGGAACATCGCAGGGCGCTTATGATGGGAGCACATCCAAAAATATCAACATAACGGCATCATCTGTTGGAGCGGCGGGGGCAAGTCACACGCACAATGCTTCCGATATTTCATCAGGGATTCTCCCGATATCGCATGGTGGTACAGGTAATTCGGCAGGATATATAACCGCAGGTCAAAAAAGCGGCACTACATTAGGAAACCATGCAACAGCGGAAGGATATAACACAACCGCATCCGGTGATTATTCACATGCAGATGGAAACCATTGTAACGCATTAGCGGATTGTGCATACGCCGGGGGTCAATCTTCGAGTGCATCCGGAGCAGCCTCTTTCGCACACGGATGGGGAGCAGAAGCTTCAGGAAAAACTTCTTTTGCAATGGGAGATAACACAACAGCTTCGGGAAATTATTCTTTCGCAACAGGGATTGGCACAATAGCTTCTAAGCCAAGTCAATTTGTATGCGGAAGCTTTAATCAAGAAGCTGAAGGAGCATTTATTGTGGGTGGGGGGACAAAATACAACATTATAAATCTTTTCCGTATAAATAGATTTAATGCATATGGCGGAACGTACAATTCAACGGGAGCGGATTATGCGGAATATTTTGAATGGCTTGACGGAAACCCTGATAATGAGGACAGGCGCGGACTTTTTGTAACTCTCGAAGGTGACAAAATCAGATTTGCAACACCAAATGATGATTTTGTCTTAGGGATTGTTTCGGGTAATCCCTCAATTGTCGGTGATTCACATGACGGTCAGTGGAGTAAAATGTGTGTTTCAGATGTATTCGGAACGCCCATTTATGAAGCTGTAGAAGTCCCATCGGAGATTGACAAAGACGGAAATATAATTGCGGAAGCACACACAGAAATCCGCCCCAAAATAAACCCCTATTATGATAATTCGCAGAAATATAAACCGCGCAGCGAACGCCCCGAATGGGACGCTGTCGGCATGATGGGAAAGTTGGTTGTGGTCGATGATGGTACATGTCAAGTCAATAGATATTGTGGCATTGGTAACGGCGGGACGGCGGTTAATTCAGACGAACTCACTAAATTTCGAGTGATGAAACGGCTTGATTGCAATCACATTCAAGTTTTGATTATATGATTTTTCGTATAACTTGGCAAAACGCGAGCATAGGAGGTGAAAATGATAATGGTTGAAATAATATGTGCGGCTATTGCGGCGGCAGCAACAATTATTTGTGCTTGTATAGCATCAGGGCAAAAGAAGCGTGATGCAAAGGAAGCAGTTATAGCGGAACAAAGAGCCAAAGAGGGTCGCCTTCAGTTGAAAATGCTGGACGCCAATGCAAAACTGACTGTCGGAGTAGCAATGGCGCTCAAACACGGTCACGTAAACGGCGAAGTTGAGGAAGGCTTAAAAGCCGTTGAAGAAGCCAACAACGAGTATGTGCATTTCTTAGAGGGCGTAGCCCTTGACAGAATCAAGAAGTAATAGCAGGAGGAATCGCAATGGATATCACACCAATCATAGAAGCGGCATTTATGCTGATTGCCGCCGTAATCACTGCAGTGATCGTTCCGTACATTCGGAGCAAAACCACAGACACGCAGAGAGCAGAGCTCCAAGCTCTTGTTCGGATTGCCGTCACCGCTGCCGAGCAGCTTTATGTCGGTACGGAAAAAGGAAAGGAGAAAAAAGCCTATGTATTGGAATGGCTCAATGAGCGAGGGATCACCGTTGACAGCGAAAAGCTGGATGCAATGATCGAATCTGCTGTGTATTCGCTTAAGGAGCAAATCTGAACGAAAGGAGAAGGACCATGGGTTACACAAATTCAAAGCTGGTGACTTACACCAATATCACCAAGACACAGAAAAACAGCCCCCGAAACCACGCAATCGATACAATCACAATTCATTGCGTGGTCGGGCAGTGGACGGCAAAGCAAATTTGTGACTATTTTGCAAACACAGACAGAGGGGTATCTTGCAACTATGGGGTAGGCAAAGATGGCTCTATCGGACTTTGTGTAGACGAAAAGGACAGAAGCTGGTGCAGTTCCAGCGGAACAAACGACCACAGAGCGATTACCATCGAGGTAGCAAGCGACACCACGCATCCCTATGCTGTGACCACCGCCGCCTACAATGCCCTAATCGAATTGATAACTGATATTTGCAAGAGGAATGGGATAAAGAAACTCATCTGGTCAACAGACAAAAACGCCAGAGTAAAGCACTTAAGCGGTGTAAATATGACTTGTCACCGTGATTTTGCAAACAAGGCGTGTCCCGGAGATTACCTCTACAACAGAGAGGGCGATATTGCCCAAAAAGTCAACGCAAAGCTGGAAGCGGCAAACAATTCTGCTTCCTCTGCTGTTCTTACAGAGGAAGATAAAGGGAAAGCAGATCATTCTACGGTGCCGTATCTCATCAAAGTGACAGCAGACAAGCTCAACGTTCGGAGCGGACCCAGTACAAAGCATAAAATCAATATGGTGATCAAGAATCATGGAGTATACACGATTGTTGAAGAAAGGAACGGCTGGGGACGGCTTAAAAGCGGAGCCGGATGGATATGCCTCACCTATGCCAGAAAAGTATGAGGAAAGGAAAATACATAAAAAAAACAGATCGGGAAAAGGAATTCTCCAAAAAGCTGATTACCGATACAAGGCGGTTGCTATGGATCGTAACCATTGGAGGGCTGACACTTGCTGTCTGGTGTGTTCATGCGGGGTTTGACGCTTCCCTCCCGTGGCTCTCCGCTATGGTCGGTCTCCCGTGGACGGCACATGGAGCGATATGTTCTTTTTACCTGAACATGGCAAAAAGCGACCACCGTGAAGGTGGAATTACATTCGAAACCGCAAAAGCTAATGGATTTGAGAAAACGGATGAAGTCGACATGGGCGGCGATGGATCCGTTGGATAATGAGGAGGATAATTATATGGCAGCCAAGAAAAAAAGTACCGTCAAAGCCCCTATTGATGAAACTGCACCCGTTGTGAGGGAACAGAATACCGCTCCCGATGAGAGCAAGCAGACCGCCGAGACGGAGCAGGAATCGCCCGCCGAGAGTGAGCAGACCGCCGAGATGGTGCAAACGACTGAAAGTCCCGAAATCGTGACCGAGGGTACGCCCTGCCCGTTCGAAGCGACTGTAGCTGTGGCACTGGCTATTCTTCGGAAAGGCATCGAACCCGCCACGGCTGAAATGCTTAAGCCCGTAGCCACGTTGAAACAGGGGACAAAAATCACCATAACTGATATTCACGGAAGCAATGCCAGACTTGCAAACGGTCTGTGGATTGCACTTGAATATATCACTCGCTGAATAGCGAGAATTTCATTCGTGTGACCTCAATTTTATTTGCCGCTGTCAGCCCCTGTGTGAGCGCACAGCGGCTCTTTTTTATCAGGGGATAAAAGTTACCTATCCCACACCGAAAAGGCATGTTTTTTCCAATGGAAAAAAGTTAAAGAGTACGGAGAAAAGACAGGTAAACACTCAATAAAAAAATAAAGGCGGCGTACAGCCCGAATGTCGAGTTATACACCGCCTTTTACTTTTCGGATCATTTGTAGGTTTCGGTTTCAAAACCATGCCGATCAAGATACCGCTCGGCTTGAGCTTCCTGCGTGAAAATTCTTGACTTCTTTTTCTGACGATCCCGACCGATTACCACTGTGTCGCCGATGCCCTGCACCAGCCAGCAGTCTTTGTTGTTTTTCCGAACGATGTTATAATAAACAGCCTCGCCCGTGGTTTTGTTTACAAGTTTCATTTCGACACCCCCTGCGCTTTCCGATTTTTTTCCCAATTGACAAACCCAGTAGTGACCATTTCGCCAGTCGTTATATCCTCGATCCAATACTCGAACGGCTCAGTAATTCGCTCCGTAGCAACCTCTACCGCTTTCTCAGGAGTTTCCCAGCGACCCTGATAGTCGGCATACTGCCAACGCACTCGGCGGTTCGTTCTGGTGTAAATAGCGTAAACTCTATCGGTTTCTACAACAATCATTTTTCAGACCTCCTCTTTCTCACCAATTAGCATGTATAGCCAGTATTTCAGCGTTCCATTTATCCTTCAGCAGAACCTTTACTTCTGTTTCAAACTTTTCGTCAGTTGCACAACAAACGCATTCATCAATCACTGCTCCGCTTAAGGTCTTCACACCATAGATGAAATGTTTCAAATTAAGCTCCTTCATTTTCGTTCTAACTTCAATAGCTTTTTGCTTTGTCATATCAAGCTCCTTTCTGCCATCGTGACCTCCGTGGCGGGACTTTAATAATTTTACTTTTTCAGTTTAAAAACGTCGTAGAGAAATTCGCCATCTTTGCCGTTGACCGTTTCAACATTGGTCAAGTTTGAAAGAGCCTTGCTCATTGGCGATCCATAAGTACCTCTTACCCACAATCCAGCTTTCTCAGCAAGCTCCCAGAATAACCCGGTATAAATACCGCTCATTTGAGGATAATGCTTTTCAAACAAAGCCTTGATCCAGTTTTCACACCATTCAATCCTTATAACCTTTTCCATTTTGAAATCCTCCTTATTTTTGGCTTTCGCCTTTCCTTTACTGTATCTGTATTATACCATACATGTGTGTGGAATGCAAGGCCTAATTTGCACAAAATTCCACACAAATGTATGGTAATTATGACGAATTGACAAATCCACACAAATGCAGTATAATAAAAGGTGAAGAAACGGAGGTGTCACCATGAACGAAAAAACGAATGATAACCCAATTAAGATAGAGATACTCCGAAAAAAGCAGGGGATCAGCCGCAGTGAGCTGTCACGCCGGAGCGGAGTGCCGATAAGGACATTAGAGGGTTGGAGTAGCAGAGTGAGACTGCCAAGAGATGTCTACCAATTGCTCAAAGTCGCAAAGGCTCTCGATTGCCAGATTGAGGATTTAATAGAGCCAGAGCTGGCAGAAAAGAACCCGATAGATGAATAAAAAAAGCGATCAGTCAAACAGGCTGATCGCTTTTTTTAGTTTTCCTTGTATTCTTCCAGCAGGATCGCCAACGCCAACTCTGCTGCCTTGCAGGTCGGTTCAACATCCCACCCTCTGTCGTAATTAGCTACCATTTTGCCATTAATGGAGAGCCAGAGCTTAGAAATTCGTCCTTCGTTTATACCGAAAACAGAACCAGTGTCGTAAACCTTGACCTCGTAACAAACGATCTGATCCTCGATTTTGATTGCACCCTTACGCCACATATTCACGCCTCCTTCCCATCAAGCTATAACCATTTCAAAACCCTTATTTCTAATTGTTTCACAAATTGCATTCCAAGCTCGCTTGTCGGCCAAATGAACTTTTGACTTGAACGGCTTTAGTGAGCCGTTGTAGTAGTTTACTGTGCAAGTCGTTTTTTCGGAATTAAACACCACTTGAATACGAAGCGTTTGCTCCTGCACACCGTAAAAAGCAACTTCAATCTGCTGTGACAAGTCAAGCGTAAAGAGAGGACAACCAGTAATGCTGGTAGCAGACGAGAAACCGTAAGCGTTCAAAGTTTCGATAAGATTGAATTTTTTCATTTTCAAATTCTCCTTAGATTTAGTTTTGTTTTCCTTTACTGTATCTGTATTATACCATACATATGTGTGGAATACAAGGCCTAATTTGCACAAAATTCCACACAAATGTATGTGTACAATGACAAATAAAAAAGAGCAACCAGCCGATAGACCAGTCACTCTTCTTAATTCAATTAAGCTGCCAGCGGCAGAGAAATCACTATACAACCACTGATGACAGAAACGGTGTAGCGGTTCGCCTTAGAATAAATTAGCTGGTCATTTCCACAGACGCGCCTAAAATAACCGATATACCCGTTACGATCCTGAGCAGGTTAACAGCGGGATTTGTCACGGAGATCCTCGTTCCCGAGCAGTGCAGAGCCGTAATATACTATAACGGAAAGCCCTCGGAATATCTCGAATCGGGAAGATATTTCTACTGGAACGGCGCGGTAAAGATCACAAGCCGCATATACAGTATG
>CATJCJ010000400.1 GCA_949738935.1 uncultured Eubacteriales bacterium
AAAGTGTTCCTATCTCCTGATTATGAATCTCACGCATATTTTTATGATAATCTTTCTCTAATTTCTCACAGCTTTCCGCCAGCTCGTCACACTCAGCGACAAGCTCCTCAACAGACTGTTTATTTTCCTCGTATGCGGCGGTTAACTCGTCAATCCTATATTTTAACCGTGAAGCTTCAGGGTTTGTTTCCTCGCAAGTTTGGCAAAGATTCTCATATTCAGCGTTTAAGCTTTGTAACTCACTATACTGTTCTTTTGTGGTTTCCGTCATACCCTCCATTTCATCTTCCGTACTTACAATAACCCCAACAAACGCCGTCAATCCCGCTATAGCGCCTGCGGCTATTGTAATTCCCATAAAAAGGGGATTCATGGCGATAGAAGCTGTAAGAGCGTCAACAGCGATTTTAACAGCGGTAATTCCGGCGGCGGTCGCCGAAACAGTCAATAACGCCGCCGCAATCCCCGCCAAACCGGCTGTCACCCTAGGGTTGTCTTTCAAAAAACCTCCCAGCCAGTCAAAAGCCTTAGAGCCGGCGTTATACAATTTATCAAGAGCGGGATTTAACTGTCCGCCAATAACATTTGACAAATTTTTAAAGGAGTTTTCCATAACTTCTTTTGAGTGAGCCGTCGTATTCGTCATTGTTTTATACGCTTTTTCAGTCGCGCCTGTTGACTCCCTCATTTCTCCTAAAACTTTATTAAACTTCTCAGCTCCCGAACCAAGCATTGAGAGAGCTCCGACTCCCGCCTCGCTGCTGCTCCATAATCCGGCGAATTCTGTGGAGTTACCGTTAACGCTTTGCCCCAATCTCTCAATAACATCTCCAAGAGACCAGCCCGATTCCATAAGCTCAGCGAAACTTAGTCCCGTTTCTTGTGTCAAAACATCCGCCACACCACTTCCGGCGTCACCCAACTCATTAAGCATAGCTTTTAAATATGTGCCTGTCTCAGCTGTCGCTATACCTCCCGCTGTCAAAAGAGCGTACGCCGCTGAAAGATTATCCATCTCAACATTATAAGCTGAGGCTATAGGTATAACTTTACCAACGCTCGCCGCAAGCTCATCAACACTTGTCTTTCCCAAATTCTGTGTGGTTATAAGCATATCGGAAATCTTATTAGCTTCTGACCCCTCCAATCCATAAGCATTAAGGGCTGTGGTTAAAACGTCAACCGCCGTTGCCGCTTCCGTAAAACCTCCTACAGACAATTTGTTCGCCGTGCCAACAAACTCAACAGCGTTTGCCGTGTCAACACTCGCTGATATAGCTTGATATGTCGCCTCCGAAATGTCCTCAACAGATTGTCCTGTTTCGCTTGATAACGCTTGTATAGCCCCTGATATATCATTTATTGACACTTTTGATGTATCCGCTATTGACGACACTTTAGCTATACTTACCTCAAACTGAGCCGCCGAATCGGCACACTGTAAAAATCTGTCGGCTATTCCCTGAACAATACTAAGTATTCCTGAAGCTATAAGAGCCTCTGATAAATCATTTACAGCGTTGCTTGAACTTTCACCAAAATCCTCCGCGCTTTGCCCGGCTTCTTCAGCTTCCTCGCCGACTCTCCCAATCTCTCTTCCGGCTTCTTCAGAACTCTCGCCTAATCCACGCATATTTTCCTCAGCGTTTTCTGTTGAGTTTATTAAATCCTCAACAGATTCTCTTGATTCCGAGATTGTCTCAGAAAGCTCATCAACATCCTCAAAGGCATTTTCAGAGTTTATACCTGTATTATTTATCTCATTAATTGAATCCGCCACACTTTCAATCGAGGACGACAAATTCTCCAGTCCATCAGATGTTCTCGACAACGAATTTTCATAACCTCTGAATATATCCGAACTATGAGACAGTCTCTCAAATCTCTCCGATACATTTTGAGCGTAATTTGCTATAGAGGCTAATTTCTTACTCATTCTGTCCTCAAGATTAAAAACTGTTGTCAATGTTGTCTTTTTCGCCATTTTACCGCCCTCTTTTCAAATAAAAAAAGAATTACATATTTTTTTATACGCAATTCTTTTTTTGTTATTATTAAAAATTTTTAAATCAAAAATCTTTACAAATTATTTTTTTGTGTTATAATTAAATTACAAAGGCAATCACCGCGTAAGCGGCTGACCGGTAAATCAATAGAAAAACTCCACCTATTACCTGTCAAAGTATCAGGGTGGATTTTTCTATTTTTATATAGAAAAATTACTACTTACAATAATTACAAATAAATGTAAGCAATGCTAAGAGGAAAAGACCAAAGGTCATTAAATCCTTAAAATCAAATTGATTTTTCATAGCGTCACCCCCATTCCTCAAAAGAATGAAGGTCAGCACACCCCGCACCGATTGCCTC
>CATJCJ010000401.1 GCA_949738935.1 uncultured Eubacteriales bacterium
AAATGTCAATATAAATATTTATATTAAAACGAATGAATAAATACAATTTTAATGTATTTTTATTTATAAAAATTACTATTATAATAATTAATTAAACACTTAATTATGCAACTTGTTCAAAATGACATTTGAAAATTGATTTGTGAGTGAAATCGAAAAAAGGTATTGACAATTTATTCTTAATGGTGTAAAATACATAAAGTGTTGTAAAGACGAACAGCTTTACAGCTTATATTTTGATATGTTTGCCGCAACAAGGGTGATTTTATGGAAAAAATATTTCTCGCTACTATGCTTTATGATTTTTATGGCGAATTGCTGACGGATAAGCAAAAAGACGCTTTTGAGAAACATTTTCTTGAAGACCTTTCTCTTAATGAGATTGGGTTTGAACAGGGAACTTCTCGTCAAGCTGTTATGGACACCATTAAAAGAAGCGAGAGGCTGCTTTTAAAGTATGAGAAGAAATTGCATCTTGTTGATAACTTTATTTTGAGAAAAGATAGAGTTGAGAAAATTCAGAATAAGCTTGATGAGTTATCATATGATGTATCTGAAAACTCAAAATCTTTGGAAACCATCGCTTTAATTAAAAGTATGTTGTCGGAAATTTTAGATTGATACGGAGGCGGATTATGGCTTTTGAAAGTTTATCCTCAAAGCTTCAGGATGTTTTTAAACAGCTTAGGGGAAAGGGAAAACTTACCGAAAAAGATGTAAAAGCTGCTTTAAGAGAAGTTAAACTTGCTCTGCTTGAGGCGGATGTAAATTTTAAAATCGTCAAAGATTTTATTAAAAAAGTTACTGAAAAAGCTGTTGGAGAGGAAGTTTTGGGAGGTCTTAATCCGGGTCAGCAGGTTATTAAGATTGTTAATGATGAGCTTATTGAGCTTATGGGAAGTTCACAAAGTAAGCTTACATTTTCTTCTAAGGCGCCGACTGTTTATATGATGGTTGGTCTTCAGGGAGCAGGTAAAACAACAACAACGGGAAAGTTGGCCGGACAACTTAGAAAACAAAGCAAAAAGCCTTTATTAGTTGCTTGCGATATTTATAGACCGGCTGCTGTTAAACAACTTCAAGTTGTTGGAGGAACTTATAATATACCTGTGTTCTCAATGAAAAGTGAAAATCCTGTTGAAATCGCTAAGGAAGCTCTTAATTACGCTTCTCAAAATGGTAATGATGTTATTATTATTGATACTGCCGGTCGCTTGCATATAAACGAGGAGCTTATGCTTGAGCTTGAGAATATTAAAAATGAGGTCAGACCTCAGGAGATTCTCCTTGTTATTGATGCTATGACAGGTCAAGACGCTGTTAATGTCGCTCAAACTTTTAATGAAAGGCTTGGTGTTGATGGCGTGATTGTTACAAAGCTTGATGGCGACACGAGGGGTGGCTGTGCTCTTTCTGTAAGGGCTGTTACAGGAAAACCTATTAAGTTTGTTGGAATGGGTGAAAAGCTTGGAGATTTGGAGCCTTTTTATCCTGACAGAATGGCTTCTCGTATTCTTGGAATGGGTGATGTTTTAAGTCTTATTGAGAAAGCTCAACAGGTTTTTGATGATAAGCAGGCACAGGAACTTGAAAAGAAAATGCGTACTCTTGATTTTACTTTTGAGGATTTTTTGGTACAAATGCAACAAGTCAAAAAAATGGGACCTATCAAAGATTTGATTTCTATGGTTCCGGGGCTTAATCAAGCTAAACTCTCGGAAGTTGATGTTGATGAAAAGTCTATAAATCATATTGAGGCTATTATTCAGTCTATGACTGTTTATGAACGGAGAAACCCTGATGTTTTAAATGGGTCGAGAAAAAAACGTATAGCTAAAGGCAGTGGACGGTCAATTCAGGAAATCAATAAACTGCTTAAACAATTTGAGGAAATGAAAAAAATGATGAAAATGATGACCGATATGACTAAGGGTAAAAAAGGGAAATTTAAACTTCCTTTTTTTAGATAAAATTTTTTAATAATTTTTGGGAGGTGAAAAATAATGGCTGTAAAAATCAGACTTAAAAGATTGGGCGCTAAAAAAGCTCCTTTTTATAGAATTGTTGTTGCTGACGCGAGAACTCCTAGAGGAGGTAAATCTATTGATGAAATAGGTTACTATGACCCGACAAAAGAACCTATTGTTCTTAAAGTTGACGCTGAGGGCGCTAAAAAATGGATTGGCAATGGCGCTCAGCCTACAGATACAGTTAGAGCTTTATTGAAAAAAGCTGGTGTTATTGAATGATTTTTTTATAAATGTGTTAAATTTGAGGCGAAGCTTTAAAATTTTAAGGAAACGCTGATTTAATGAGAGTCATTTTTTGATAGTTGAGTTGGTCAGTGTTTTCTTAATTGTGTGAAGTTTATAAGTTTATAAATCTGTTGTTGATTTTATTAACCTTATGATTTGGAGGTTATTTTATTATGAGGGAGTTACTTGAGATACTCGCTAAAAATTTGGTTGATTCTCCGGATGTTGTTTCGGTTAGTGAAACGATTGATGAGGAAGGGACTGTTGTGCTTGAGCTTTCTGTGGCTGAAGAGGATATGGGTAAAGTTATCGGAAAACAGGGACGAATTGCCAAAGCTATTCGTACTGTTGTTAAAGCGGCCGCTATCCATGAGGATAAAAGAGTTATTGTTAAAATTATACAGTAATGGTTATTTCAAAAGACGTTTTTCGGAGGCTTTGCTTCCGAGCATCTTTTGATTGTATTTGGCGGCAGTGCTCGCTTTTTTTGTATGTAAGGAAGTTTTATTTATTTTATGTTTTTATGTAAATATTTTTTGGAGATGATTATTTTGATAATAAGAGCGGCAAAAAATGAGGATATAAATGATATTATAAAATTGCTCAGACAGGTTGCTGATATACATTATGAAGGCAGAATGGATTTGTTTAAAGATAATTCCTCAAAATATAATGAGAAACAGCTTCGGGAGATTCTTGATGATGTTGATAGACCTGTATTTGTCGCTGTTGATGATAATGAAAATGTTATTGGTTATGTTTTTTGTGTGTTTCGGCAATTTTTTGATGATAATATTTTAACAAATGTAAAAACATTATATATAGATGATTTATGTGTTGAACAGGATAGCAGAGGGAGGAATATCGGCAAAAAAATTTTTGATTTTGTTTTGAACTTTGCTAAATTGAATGATTGCTATAATATTACTTTGAATGTTTGGAGCTGTAATGAGGCGGCTAAAAAATTTTATGAGAAGTGTGGAATGCTGCCTCAGAAAATTTGTATGGAAATGATTTTATAGTTAATTACTTTGAAAAAGAGTGAAATGATTTTTTGCTTTCGAAATTGTTCGTTTTTTAAGTTGATTGACTATAAATTGATAGAACTTTTGGGAGTTGGGGTTTTGGATAAGTATTATGTTATTGGTAAAATAGTTAATACTCACGGAATAAAAGGTGATTTAAAGGTTATTCCAACTACTGATGATATATCAAGATTTGAGATTCTGGATTTTGTTTATATCGATAAAAAAGGAAATATTGATAAATATGAGGTTCAAAAAGTACGCTATCATAAACAGTTTGTCATTTTAAAATTAAAAAATATTGATGATATGACAACTGCTGAGGGGTTTAAAAATACGGAGATTAAAATCACTAAAGATATGGCTTTGCCTTTGGATGAGGATGAGTACTACATTGGGGATTTATACTCCATGAATGTTGTTACGGAATCTGGTGAGGCTTTAGGAGTAATTAAGGATATTATTTTTACCGGAGCTAATGATGTTTATGTGGTTTGCGATGATAATAGGGAAATTTTAATACCCGCCATTAAACAGTGTGTTTTAAATGTTGATATACTAAATAATACAATGATGGTTAGGCTTTTGGAAGGTTTGAGATAATGGATTTTTATGTTTTGACTCTTTTTCCCGAAATGATTTTTGATGGTCTTAATTATAGTATGCTTAAAAGAGCTTTTGAGAAAAAAATAATCAATTTATGCTGTGTTGACATAAGGGATTTCGCTAATAACAAACATAATCAAGTTGACGATTATCCTTATGGCGGAGGGGCGGGTATGATTATTAAACCTCAGCCTGTTTTTGACGCTTATGAAAGTGTTAAGAAAAAAGTTAAAGACGATTGTAGGGTAGTATATATGACTCCTCAGGGTAAATCTTTTAATCAAAATATTGCTTTTGAGTTTTCAAAAGAAAAGGAACTTATTATTATTTGCGGACATTATGAGGGAATTGATGAAAGAGTTATTGACGAAATTGTTACTGATGAGATTTCTATAGGTGATTTTATTTTGACAGGCGGTGAGCTTGCGGCTATGGCTGTTATTGATTCGGTCTCAAGGCTTATTCCTAATGTCCTTAATAAGGAAGAGTCTTTTAAAGATGAAACTTTTTCAGATAATCTTTTGGAATATCCTCAATATACAAGACCAGCTGAGTTTCATGGTAAGAAAGTTCCTGATGTATTGCTTTCGGGGCATCACGCTAATGTTGATAGGTGGAGAAGACAACAAGCTCTTGAACGTACACTGAGAAAAAGACCAGAGCTTTTGAATTCCGCGAGTCTTTCGGGGGAGGATATTGAATTTTTGAGAAAAGCCGATTTTGGAGGATTAAGGTTATGAAACTTAGGCGACTTTTGAGTTATGTTCGGAGAGCTGTTGACGATTATGATATGATTAAAGATGGAGATAAAATCGCTGTTGGTATTTCCGGAGGAAAAGACAGCCTGTCGTTGATTGTCGCTCTTAAGGCTCTTCAAAGATTTTATCCTAAGAAATTTGAGCTTGAGGCTGTTTCTGTTTCACTTGGTTTTGAGAATATGGATTTTTCTCCTATCCAAAGTTTATGCGATGAAATTGGTGTTAAATATACTATAGTTAAAACTGATATCGCTGAGATTATATTTGATGCCAGAAAAGAAAAAAATCCTTGTTCTCTTTGCGCGAAAATGAGAAAAGGGGCTTTGAATGATATGGCTGAGAAACTTGGATGTAATAAAATCGCTTTAGGTCATAACAGAAATGATATTGTTGAGACATTGTTTATGTCTATGTTTTATGAGGGAAGAATATATACTTTTAGTCCTATTACGTTTCTTGACAGAAAAAGAATTTATTCTATAAGACCTCTTATGTATGTTCCTGAAAAGGATATTATTGGTTTTGTTAAAAAAGAAAATATTGTTATTGTTAAAAATAAGTGTCCTGTTGATGGATATACAAAAAGAGAGGATATTAAAAGATTTGTTCAAGAGCAGGGGTTAAAATATGACCACTTTGAAGAAAAAATTTTTGGCGCTGTAAAACGTTCTGGTATTGGTACATGGAAGGAATGATTTTTTTGGAATATAAAGATGTGATTGAAAAAAAATATACTATTAAACTTAGAGAACTTAAAAAAGAACTTCCTGAGTTTGTTGATGATTTTTTTGATGATATAAGAGAAATAACATCTGTCAGAACAAGAGTCGGGTATGCGTATGACCTTAAAGTTTTTTTTATGTATCTTATGGAAAATTGCGGAGCTTTTGAGAATATTTGTATTGATGATATTGATTGTTCTTATATGAATAAGGTAAAACCTAAAGATTTGAATAAGTTTCTTGAGTATCTTACATATTATGTTAAGGTAAAAGATGATGGGGAAGTTTCTGAGTTTATTAATAGGGAAAAAGGAAAATCAAGAAAACTATCTGCCGTGAGGAGACTTTTTAATTATTTATATAAACAAGAGAAAATAACCGTGAATCCTGGAAAGCTTATTGAAACTCCTAAAATTCATGATAAGGAAATTATAAGACTTGAACCTAATGAGGTTATTAATTTGCTCAATGAGGTCGAGAAAGGTGATAAACTTACAAAACGTCAGAAAAAATGGCACGAACATACTAAGATTAGAGATTTAGCAATTATTACTCTTTTGCTTGGAACAGGTATACGTGTTTCAGAATGTGTTGGAATTAATATAAAAGATGTTAATTTTGAAATTAATGGTATTAAAATTTACAGAAAAGGAGGAAAAGAAGCGGTTGTATATTTTGGTGATGAGGTTGAGGACGCTTTGGACGCTTATTTTGATGAAAGAGAAAATATTGTCGCAGCGGAAGGACATGAAGACGCTCTTTTTCTCTCTTTACAGAAAAAGAGAATTACTGACAGAGCAATTCAGAATCTTGTTAAAAAATATTCTCAGTGTGTTATAAATCTTAAAAAGATTTCTCCTCATAAACTGAGAAGTACATATGCTACAAGTCTTTATAGAGAAACAGGTGATATCTATCTTGTTGCGGATGTTTTGGGTCACGCTGACATAAACACCACTAAAAAACATTATGCCCAAATGGAGGACTCTAGAAGAAGACAAGCGGCGAAAGTTGTGAGACTCAGGAAAGATTAAATTTGAGTTTTTAAGTAAAGGAAATGAAATTTATATGAAAGATAGAGAAACGGCGCTTTTTGTGCTTATGGATATTTTTGAGCGGGAAGGCTATAACAATATAACTCTAAGAAAAGCTTTTAAAAGAGACGCAAGTCTTACTTCTGTTCAAAAAGCTTTTATTACGGAAATTGTAAACGGAACTTTAAGAAATCTTATACTGTTAGACTATATTATTGATAAATTTTCTAAAATAAAAACAAGTAAAATGAAGCCTATTATTCTTAATATTTTAAGAATCTCAATTTATCAGATTTTATTTATGGATAGGGTTCCTGTTTCCGCTGTTTGCAATGATGCTGTTGAAATTGTGAAAAAAAGAGGGTTTAAGGGGCTTTCGGGTTTTGTGAACGCTGTTTTGAGAAATATTGCCAGTAATGTTGATAATATTCAATATCCTAATCATGATAAAAGTTTTGTTGAATATGTTTCTGTAAAATATTCTTATCCAAAATGGATTATTGAGTATTGGCTTAAATTCTTAAAAAAAGATGCTGTTTTGAATATGTGTTTAAAAAATAACATGTCTCCGAGTATTACTGTTGTGGTTAATACTTTAAAAACGAATGAGGACAATCTTTTTCAAATTTTTAAAAATAGTGGAATTTTTGTGGAAAAAGTTGAAGATTTTGATAATGTTTTGAAAGTTTCCGGAACTGATGATATATCAAAAATTCAGGCTTATAAAAATGGTTTGTTTCATATTATGGACAAAAGTTCTGTTATGGCTGTTAAGGAACTTGACCCGAAAGAAAATGATTTTATTATTGATGTTTGTGCCGCTCCGGGAGGAAAAACTTTTCTTTGCGGTTATTTGATGAAGAATTTGGGAAGAATTAAATCACAAGATATTTATAATCATAAAATTAACCTTATTGCCGAAGGAGTTAAAAGGCTTGGTATTGATATTATTGAGACGGAGATTAAAGATGCTTTGGTTATTTATGAGGAGGATTTTAAATCGGCTGATAAAGTTATTGTTGATGCTCCTTGTTCTGGACTTGGGCTTGTGAGAAAAAAGCCGGATATTAAATATTCCAAAAAATTTGAAGATGTCAAAAATCTTGTTGATATTCAAAGAAATATTTTAGCTGTTTGCCAGAATTATGTTAGAAATGGCGGAATTTTGCTTTATAGTACTTGCACTGTTTCTTATGAGGAAAATGAGGGGAATGTTAAATGGTTTTTAGATAATTTTGATTTTAAACTTATTAGTCAAAAACAAATTCTTCCTCAAGATTTTGACAGTGATGGTTTTTTTATAGCGAAATTTATGAGAAATACCAGAGGAGATAAATTTGATGATTGATAAAGTTGATGTTTTATCCTTAAATTTAAAGGAACTTCAAGATTTTGTTATTGATTTGGGAGAAAAACCTTTCAGAGCAAGACAGATTTTTAAATGGCTTCATCAAAAAGGGATTTCATCATTTAATGAGCTTACTGATATATCAAAGAATTTTAGAAGTAAGCTTTTTGAAAAAGCGAAGCTTCAAAAAGCTTACTTAGTCAAAAAATTTGTTTCTGTAGAAGATAATACAACAAAATACTTGTTTAAAATCGAAAATGATTATATAATAGAAAGTGTGCTTATGAAATATGAGTATGGTAATGCGGTTTGTATTTCTTCTCAAGCCGGCTGTGCTATGGGATGTACTTTTTGCGCATCGACTGTCGGGGGACTTGAAAGAAATCTCACTGCCGGAGAAATGCTTTCTCAAGTTTATGAAATTCAAAAAGATTCAGGTGAGAGAGTTTCTAATATCGTTATTATGGGAAGCGGTGAGCCATTATGTAATTTTGAGAATTCTGTTAAATTTCTTGAGCTTATTAACTCGAAAGATGGTCTTGAAATTGGTCATAGGCATATTACTCTTTCTACTTGTGGTATCGTTGATAAAATAAAAGAACTCGCGAACCTTAAATTACAAATTACTCTTGCTATTTCTTTACACGCGCCTAATAATTTTATCAGAAAAAAGATTATGCCTATAGCTAACAAGTATTCTGTTGACGAACTTATTTTTGCCGCTAAGGAATATGCCGACTTTACCAAGAGACGAGTTACTTTTGAATACGCTCTTATTGATGGAATAAATGACAGTGAGGACTGCGCCAGAGAATTGGCTGAAAGATTAAGAGGATCTTTAAGTCACGTTAACCTTATTCCCATTAACGATGTTGAGGAAAGAAATTATAAGCGTAGTTCTGATAAAACTGTTAAAGTTTTTTGTGAAATTTTAAAGTCTTTAAATATCGAAGCTACTGTTAGAAGAAAACTTGGCAGTGACATTAATGCCGCCTGCGGTCAGCTTAGAAAAAGGTATTTAAAAACCTGATTGAGGTGTTGAAAAATGACAGGTGTTGGAAAATCGGATGTTGGAAAGATAAGAAGTTGCAATGAGGATGCTATTTTTGTAAAAAATTCTAATATTGGTTGTCTTAGAAACCTTTATATTGTCGCGGATGGTATGGGAGGTCATAAATCAGGGGAAGTCGCGAGCAGTAACGCTGTTAGATTTTTTTGCGAGTTTATTGAGAGAAAAACAGAGGAGAATGAGATTCTTGATACTCTTGTTGAGGGTGTTGGATACGCCAATAAAATGGTTAAGGAAATGTCAAAAACTGACGAGGCTTATTCTAATATGGGGACTACTTTTCTCGCTGCCTCAATTGATAATGAAAAAATTTATATCGCTCATGTTGGCGACAGCAGGTTATATATTATTAGAAATAATGAGATTAAACAAATTACAACAGATCATACATACGTTATGGATATGGTTCGTTCCGGATTTATTACAAAAGAAGAGGCGAAAATTCACCCTGACAGAAACATTATTACAAGAGCTTTAGGTGTTGAAGAAAACATATCTATTGACGGAATTTTTAATAAAATTTTTTTAGATGATATTATTATCATGTGTTCTGACGGTTTATATGAAATGATTGATGAGAAAGATATTTTAAATATCGCGGAAGATAGAATTCTGAGTTTGGAAGAAAAAGCTGAAAAAATGATTCAATGCGCCAATTCTCTTGGCGGAAAAGACAATGTATCCGTTGTCTTGATTGGTTAATCGGAGGGAGCGAGTTTATGAATATTGAACCGAATACTACTATTGGCGGCAGATATACAATTATTGAAAAAATCGGTGTCGGCGGTATGGCTGTCGTTTATAAGGCTATGGATAAAAAACTTAACAGATATGTTACTTTTAAAGTTTTAAAAGAAGAACATATTGAAAATGAAGAGTTTATAAATAGATTTGCTGTTGAGGCGCAGGCTGCCGCAAGAATTTCTCATCCAAATATTGTGAATGTTTATGATGTTGGAAATGATGGCGATATTTATTATATTGTTATGGAATACATTGATGGTATTACTTTAAAAGAACTTATTAATAGAAAAGCCCCTTTTGATAATCAAGAGGCTTTGAGTGTCGCTATTCAAATTGCTTCCGCTTTGGAAGAGGCTCACAAAAATAATATTGTTCATAGAGATATTAAACCGCATAATATTCTTGTTACAAAAGATGGTGATATCAAAGTTACGGATTTTGGAATTGCCAGAGCGGCTACTTCCACAACAGTTACCGTCGAGTCAATGGGTTCTGTTCATTATTTTTCTCCGGAACAGGCAAGGGGAGGATATGTTGACTCTAAAAGTGATATTTATTCTCTTGGTATTGTACTTTTTGAAATGGTTACAGGAAGACTTCCTTTTCAAGGTGATACGACTGTCGCTCTCGCTATGAAACATATTAAAGAACCTATTCCTGATGTTAGAAGAATTAATCCTGATGTTTCTGAAAGTGTTTACAGAATTATTATTAAAGCTACCCAAAAAAGTTCGGCAAGAAGATATCAGACTATTGAAGATATGAACAGAGATTTAAAAAGAGCTACTAAAAATGATTTTGGCGATTTTGTTGTTTTTGAGGAAGAGGATGTTACGTCTCAGACAATCAGAGTTACAGGTGAGGAACTTGACGAAATAAAAAAACAAAGCCAAAATACGCGTTCGGATTATGATGATTACGATGACTATGATGATTACAAACCTCAGAATAATGTAACTTTAAAAAATGATAAATCAAATAAAGTCCCTTCTGGTTATTATAGTAATTATAATAAAGAAAATGAAAAAAAGAAAAATAAACAAGTTGTTATTGCGGCCGTTGGAACGGCTCTGGTTTTGATAATGGCTATTACTGTTGCTGCTTACGCTTTTTTTGGCGGGGAAAAGGGTAATGTTGAGGTTCCGAACTTCACGGGAAAAACTTGGGAAGAAGCTCTTAAGCTTGCTAAGGATAAAAAACTTTATCTTGCTCAGGACAAGGATAAAGCTGAGGATTACAGTGATGAGTTTGTTGAGGGACTTATTATGAAACAAAATCTTGAGGAGGGAAGTTTTGTTGACGAGGGTGATACCGTATATGTTGTGATGAGTTTGGGAAGCGATAAGATTGATGTTCCTAGTGTTGTTGGAGATAATATTGACGACGCTATGGCTGAACTTAAAAAGAACAACATTAAATGGTCTGAGGAATGGGAGTATAATGAGGAAGTTGAAAAAACTAAGGTTATAAAGCAAGAGCCTGAGGCCGGGGAAAAAATTTCTAGGGACTCAAAGGTTACTTTATATGTTAGCCGTGGCAGGGAATCTGACGGTATTACCGTTCCTGATGTTGTTGGAAAATCTGAATCAAGCGCTAAAAGTACGCTTTCTTCAAAAGGATTTAGTGTTGAGGTTGAGCGGGTTGAGAGCAGCCGAGATGCCGGATATGTTGTTGACCAGAGTATTCAAGCAGGTGAGACCAGAGAAGAGGGAACATCCGTTATTATTTATGTAAGCCGTGGTCGAAGCAACAGTTATTATGATGACAATGATGATTATGACAATAATAGTAATAATCGAAGAAAAAATAACAATGAGGAAGAAAATAAAACTCCAAGCAGGTTGAATAAGCCTGCGGAGACTGACCAAAATAATAGTGTTGGCAATGACGAGAAACCAAGTCAAGGTAATTCGAGTGATTCGAGTGATTCCAATAACACAAATAATAACTCCGGAGATAATGGAAACACTGATTCAGGAAATAACTCGTCTGATTCAAATAATAACAGTGATAATAATAACAATAATGATGAAAAACCTGTTGAAAATAATGAAAATGCTAATAATGAAAATCATAATAATGTTCCTGAAAATAATGGAGGGGCGGTGGAAAAAACTGTTGAACCTAAAAAGGTTGACGAAGTTGAAATTGACCCTAATGGAGCTGTGTAGGTTATATTGTTGAGAGGTTTTGTTGTTATGATTGATGGGAGAATTATCAGAAGTATAGGCGGTCTTTACTTTGTTGATACAATAAATGGTTTGTTTGAGTGTAAAGCGAGGGGAGTTTTTCGAAAAAGAAGAATCTCCCCTGTTGTAGGGGATTATGTTGCCATAACTATTCTTGACTGTAAAAAGATGGTGGGTTTTATTGAAAGGGTTTTTGAGAGAAAAACTTTTCTTGCGAGGCCTAAAATCGCCAATGTTGATTGTTGTGTTATAACCTTTGCAGGGGCTAGTCCTAGTATTAATTTTGATTTGTTGGATAGATTTCTTGTTTTGGCCGAAGAAAAAAAACTTGAGATTGTTATTTGCGTTAATAAGTTAGATATAATTAAAGCTGATGTTGTTGAGTATATCAAAAGAATATATCTGCCGGTATATAAAGTTGTTTTTACAGATACTTTTAGTAATGTCGGAATCAATGACCTTAAGGTAATTATTGAGAAAAAGATTTCTGTTCTTGCCGGTCCGTCAGGTGTTGGAAAATCAAGCATTATAAATAAAATTGTGCCTTTTGGCGCTCAAAAAACTGGTGAGATAAGCAAAAAAATAGAACGTGGAAAACATACAACAAGAGAAGTTGAACTTATTTGTATTGATGAGGGAACGTATATCGCTGATTCTCCGGGCTTTACATCTTTGCGTATTGAACATATTAAACCGGAAGAAATTCAGTTTTATTTTAGAGAGTTTTTACAATTTATTGGAAAGTGCAGGTTTAATGATTGCCTGCATTTAAATGAACCGGATTGTGCTGTTAAAGAGAATATCGGAAAATTTATTTCTCGAGAGCGATATGAACGATATGAGTTTTTATATGATGAACTTCATAGAAAATGATAAGGGGGATTGTTATGATTAAACTTTCGCCGTCTATTTTGGCGGCTGATTTTACAAGACTTGGAGAGGAAATAAAAATTCTTGAGAAAGAAAAAATTCCTTATATTCATATTGATGTTATGGATGGGCATTTTGTTCATAATATTTCTATGGGAATTCCTGTTATTGAGAGTATAAGAAAAACAACGAGCCTTGTTCTTGATGTGCATTTAATGATTAGTAATCCTGAAGAATATATTGAGAAATTCGCTAAGGCCGGAGCTGATATTATTAATTTTCATTTTGAGGCTGTGGATAATTCTAAAAGAATTATTAATCAAGTTAGAGCGACGGGCAAAAAATGCGGAATTACGATTAATCCCGAAACGCCTGTTGAAAAGCTTTTTGGTATTATTGAGTATGTTGACATGGTATTGATTATGTCGGTTTATCCAGGTTTAGGCGGGCAGGAGTTTATGGTTTCATCTCTTGATAGAATAAGAAAAGTTTATGACTACATAAAGAAAAATAATCTCAATACAGATATTGAGATTGACGGCGGTGTGGGATTGGAAAATATAAGAGATATTCTGGAAGCCGGTGTTAACGTTGTTGTCGCAGGTTCAGCTATTTTTGGAGCAAAAGATATTTCAGCGGATATTAAAAAATTTAATGAGATTTTTAAGGAGTTTGATTATAAATAATGAAAGCTGTTATTGTTGGAAGCGGCTTGATTTTTAAATATGACAGATTTTTGGAGTACATAAATGTTTCTGATTTTTTTATTTGTTGTGATGGAGGAATGAAGTATTTTTATGAGTGTGAAATTGTTCCTAATGTGATTGTTGGTGACTTTGACTCGGCTGAGGAAAAATATATTGATTATTTTAAAAGATTGAATGTGGAATTCAAAAATTTTCCAAAAGAAAAAGATTATACTGATATGGAGATTGGCTTAAGGTACGCTTTGGGTTTAAATATTGATGAGATTTTTATTTTTGGCGGAATTGGTTCTAGATTTGACCATTCTCTTACTAACGCTCATATTTTGAGAAAAGCTTATGATAAAGGAGTTTTGGCTTGGCTTATTGATGAAAATAACAAAATTTGTATTGTGGGAGATTATCTTAAATTATCAGGTGAGAAGGGTGATTTGATTTCACTTATTCCTTTTACTACGAAAGTTTTTGGAGTCACTACAAAAGGTCTTAAATATCAGCTTTCTGACGCTGTTATGGAAATAGGAAATTCTATTGGGGTCAGTAATGTTATGATTGAAAAAGAATGTGAGATTTTTATCTCAGAGGGGCTTTTATTTGTTATAATATCAAGAGATTGATGTTTTGTGTATTTTATGAACATTTTGTTAAAATTTTAAATTTCTTAAATTAATAGTTGCATACATAGGGCTATTTCTGTTAAACTATATACTAAATGATTTTAATATTTAAGATATTATCGACAAGTCAAGTTTGTTTTAGAGGATTGTTGATATTTTCTTAATAGTATAAGCGGATTATTTTTATGTTGAGGTTGTTTCGCAAAGTTAATAATGTTTTTATTAATAATATTTTTATATAAGAGGTGCTATAATGTTAGGCGTTTTACAAAAAGTTTTTGGAAGTTACAGCGATAAAGAATTAAAGAGAATTATGCCCATTGTAGATAAAATTGAAGGTCTTGAGGAGGAAATCTCCAAACTTTCCGATGAGCAACTTAGAGAAAAAACAGATGAATTTAAAAGGAGATATTCTGACGGTGAAACTCTTGATGATATTTTGCCAGAAGCTTTTGCTGTTGTTAGAGAGGCGGGAAAAAGAGTTTTGGGAATGCGGCATTTTCGTGTTCAGCTTATTGGCGGAATTATTTTGCATCAAGGACGAATCGCCGAAATGAAAACAGGTGAGGGTAAAACTTTGGTATCAACTTTGCCGGCGTACCTTAACGCTTTGACAGGTGAGGGCGTTCACATTGTTACTGTCAATGATTATCTCGCTAAACGTGACGCTGAGTGGATGGGACAAATTCACGAGTTTTTGGGACTTAGTGTTGGGGTTATTCTTCATGATATGGAGCAGGAAGAAAGACAAGCCGCTTATAATTGTGATATTACGTATGCTACAAATAATGAACTTGGTTTTGATTATTTGAGAGATAATATGGTTGTTTATGAAAAAAATCTTGTTCAAAGAAAATTAAATTATGCTATAATTGATGAGGTTGACTCTGTTCTTATTGATGAGGCCAGAACCCCTCTTATTATTTCTGGAAGCAGCGGTAAGTCAACAATGCTTTATAAAGTTGCAGACTCTTTCGCTAAAACACTTACAAAAGGCTCTATATTGAATGAGGAGGAAGCTTTAAATCCTCTTAACCATGTTGAAATTCAAGAAGAGGGAGACTTTGTTGTTGATGAGAAAGGAAAAAGTGTTTCTCTTACACAAGAGGGTGTTAAAAAGGCTGAGAGATATTTTAATGTGGAAAATCTCGCTGACCCTGATAATTTGGAAATTCAACATCACATTAATAACGCTTTGAAAGCAAATTATAATATGTTTGCTGACAGAGATTATGTTGTTAAAGACGGAGAAATTATTATTGTTGATGAGTTCACAGGACGTATGATGACAGGACGTCGTTATTCCGATGGTTTGCATCAAGCTATTGAGGCTAAAGAGGGTGTTGTTGTAAATAAGGAGAGTAAAACACTTGCTACAATTACTTTCCAGAACTTTTTTAATAAGTATGGAAAGAAAAGCGGCATGACAGGTACAGCTCTTACTGAGGAAGGAGAGTTTAGACATATTTACGGAATGGATGTTATCGTTATTCCGACAAATATGCCTGTTATTAGAAAAGACTGGTCAGATGTTGTTTATAGAACAGAACGGGCCAAATATAAGGCTGTTGTTGAGGAGATTAAAAAATCTCATGAAAAAGGTCAACCTGTTTTAGTGGGTACGATTACAATAGATAAATCTGAACTTATAAGTTCAATGCTTAAAAAAGAAGGCATTCGTCATCAGGTTCTTAACGCTAAATATCATGAGAAAGAAGCGGAGATAGTTTCTTTGGCCGGGGAGAAAGGCGCTGTTACTATTGCGACAAATATGGCCGGACGTGGTACAGATATTAAAATTGATGATGAGGTTAAAGAGCTTGGCGGACTTAAAATTATTGGTACTGAAAGACATGAGTCAAGACGTATAGATAATCAGTTGAGAGGTCGTTCCGGCCGTCAAGGTGACCCTGGTGAGTCTCGTTTCTTTATTTCTCTTGAGGATGACCTTATGCGCCTTTTTGGTTCTGACAGAGTCGCCCGAGTTATTGATGCTCTTGGCATTGACGAGGATGACCCCATAGAACATAAAATGCTTACTAAGGCTATTGAAAATGCCCAAAAGAAAGTTGAGGCAAATAATTTTGCTGTTCGTAAACGTCTTTTGGAGTATGATAGGGTTATGAATGAACAAAGAGAAATTATTTATGATGAGAGACGTCAGGTTCTTGTTGGCGAGGATATTAGCTCTAATATTATGAGTATGCTGAGAAGCGTTATTGAGAGAACTGTCAATACTTATACCGGAGACAGTGAGTTTCCTGAAAATTGGGATTTTATCGGTCTTAATGAAACTCTTATGCCTATGCTTAATATCCCTAAAATTGAGATAACGGAAGATGATAAGGAATCTCTGAAAAAAGAAGAACTTATTGAGCGTATTTATGATACGGCTGTTGAAATTTATAAAAATAAAGAGGCTGAGATTGAGGAAGAAAAAATGCGTGAGATTGAAAGGGTTGTTCTTCTTAAGGTTATTGACCAGAAATGGATGGATCATTTGGATGATATGGATCAAATGCGTCAGGGTATTTCACTTCGGGCTTATGCTCAAAGAGACCCTATTACAGAGTATAAATTTATAAGTTATGATATGTTTGAGGAACTTAGTGCTAATATTCAAACAGAGACAATTAGAGGATTGTTCAATGTTAGGGTTGCCGCTCCTACTCCTGAAAGAAAGCCTGTTGTTAATGTTGTTGTGACAAATAAGGATGAAGAATCTGTTAAATCTCCAAAAAAACGCAAAGAACCTAAAGTTGGAAGAAATGACCCTTGTCCTTGCGGGAGTGGTAAAAAATATAAACAATGCTGTGGTATAGGAGAATAATTTTTTAAGGATGTGATTTATGTGATTGAGCTTGAACAGATTGCTGTTGAAATGCAGATTTACTCTAAAAATTTACAAGAAATGAGGGACTCACTTTGACATTGCCGGTGCGATGGAAAAGGTTGAGGAACTTGAGGAAATATCAGCTGACCCGTCTTTTTGGGATGATATGGAAAAGGCTCAGAGTATTTTGCAAAAAATAAAACAATTGAAAAATAAAATTGAGGGATTTGATAAGCTTAATTCTGATTTTGATGACATTATCACTCTTATTGAAGTTGGAAATGAGGAAGAGGATAAAAGTGTTATTGATGAGGTTAAACAGCTTTCTTCTGATTTTATTGAGGAATATGAGAAGCTTAGAATTTCTACTCTTTTGACAGAACCGTATGATAAAAACAACGCTATTGTTACACTTCATTCGGGAGCAGGGGGAACAGAAGCTTGTGATTGGGTTTCAATGCTTTTAAGAATGTATTTAAGATGGGCCGAGGAACATGATTTCTCTGTTGAGGAGCTGGATTATTTGCCTGGTGACGAGGCTGGGGTTAAATCAGTTACAATTCAAATTAATGGAGAAAATGCTTTTGGATATATTAAAGCTGAGAAAGGTATTCATAGACTTGTTCGTATATCGCCGTTTGATTCTTCTGGAAGACGACATACATCTTTTGCGTCTTGTGATGTTATGCCGGAACTTGACGATACTATTGAATTTGATATTAATCCTGATGATTTGAGAATTGATACTTATAGAGCTAGCGGTGCCGGTGGTCAGCACGTAAATAAAACTTCATCAGCTATACGAATTACTCATATTCCAACAAATACAGTTGTCCAATGTCAAAACGAAAGGTCACAGCATAAAAATAAAGACCGAGCCTTAAAAGTTTTAAAAGCGAGACTCTATGAGCTTAAGCTGAGGGAACAGGAAGAAGAATTAAAAAATATAAGAGGGGAAGTTAAAGATATTGGCTGGGGAAGTCAAATTCGCTCTTATGTTTTTCATCCGTATAATATGGTTAAAGACCACAGAACAAATGTGGAAACGGGTAATGTTCAGTCTGTTATGGACGGAGAGATTGATATGTTTATTACGGCTTATTTAAAATGGATTAATATGTAGTTTTTTGAGTATGATTTTTGCCTGTTGCGAAACTTAGTTTTGGAACAGGCTCTTTTTGGAGGCAGTATTTTGAGGGTTGTTGAAATTGATGGTAATTCTGAAAATCAAAGGCTTGATAAATTTATTATTAAATATTTTAATAGGGCGGGAAAGTCTTTTATATACAAAATGATTAGAAAAAAAAGAATTAAATATAATGGAAAAAAGGCTGTCGGTAATGAAATTATAAAATCAGGGGATTTTATTCAATTATATTTATCTGACGCAACTATGGATTCTTTTATGGAAAGTAAAGAAGTAGGTAAATCAAGCCATGATTTTTCTATTATATACGAGGATAATAACATTATTGTATGTAATAAACCATCAGGGCTTGCTGTTCAGAGAGATTCGGACAATATTAATAATTCTTTGAATGACCAGTTGCTTTTTTATTTATATGAAAAGGGTGAGTATTTACCTAAAAAGGAATCTGTTTTTACCCCATCAATTTGTAATAGACTTGATAGAAATACAAGCGGAATTGTTTTATTTGGAAAAAATTTTAACGCTGTTAAGGCTTTAAACAATATTATTAAAGATAGAAAAATAGATAAAATTTATTTAACTGTTGTTAAAGGTGTTTTGAAAGATAAAGGTGTTATTGAGGCTTTTCACCTAAAAGGTGAGGACAATAAGGCTGAGATTTCTCTTAATTTTAAAGAGGGAAGTAAAAAAATTATTACTAAATATAAAAAAATTTCTGAAAATGGAAAATATAGTCTTGCGGAGGTTGAACTTATAACAGGTAAAACTCATCAGATAAGAGCCGGTTTTAAGTTTATTAATCATAGTATTGTTGGAGATAGAAAATACGGCGATTTTAAGGTTAATGAGTTTTTTAGAGTTAAATTTGGACTTGATAATCAATTTTTACATTCTTATAAAATTGTTTTTAAAGATAATTTGGGTTTTTTTGACTATTTGGAGGGAAAGGAATTTATCGCTCCTTTTGATGATAGAAAAGCAAAGATAATTTTTGAGCTTTTTGGCTTGAAAGGGGAGGATTGTTTTGAAAAATGTTGATATTTATACAGATGGGGCTTGTTCAGGTAATCCCGGCGCGGGAGGATATGGCGTTGTCTTGCTTTATAAGAAAAATAGAAAAGAATTGTCGCAGGGATATAAACTTACTACTAATAATCGTATGGAAATGCTTGCTGTTATTAAAAGTCTTGAAGCTTTAAAAGAACCTTGTAATGTTACTTTGTACAGTGATTCCAAATATGTTATTGACGCTGTAACAAAAGGCTGGGTTACTAAATGGAAAAAGAATAACTGGAAAAGAAATAAAACGGATATGGCTTCCAATGTTGATTTATGGATTTCTATGCTTGAATTGCTGGACAAGCATAATGTTAATTTTATTTGGGTTAAAGGTCACGCTGATAATGTTGAAAACGAAAGATGTGATTTTCTTGCGAGAGAGGCTATCACTAATGGAAATCTTCTGGAGGATGAAAATTATAGTAAAGAAAATTAATCTGAAAAATAAAAAACATAGTATTTATTTTATTGTAAAATATGTTTGTTTTTGTATATTTAAAGAGGAGATATTCTTATGACTGCTTTTTTTATACTTATCGCTTTATTAATTGCTTTAATTAATATTTATGATGGTTTTAAGATTAAAAAATGTTTTGGAAAGCATAGAAAATGGTATTTTTTTGTTGGATTACCGCTTCATATAGTTTTTGTTGGTATTTTTTGCGCTATGTTTTTTACAAGAGGTTCTGATTTTTCGGGTGTTTTTAAAGATGTCTTGAATGTTTTAGGATTTGGTTTTATTACAGCGTCCTTTTATATGTTTTTGTTGTTTTTGTTGTTTGGTGTTTTAAGATTTATTTTTGATAAATTAAAATTTGATGGAATCTTAAGAGATGTATTGTCAAAGATATATTTTAGAGGTATACTTGTTGTTATTATTTCTGTTTTGGCTGTGGTTTATGGTGTTTACAACGCTTCTGACATTGTGATTAAAGATTATGATGTTTTGATTTCAAAAGAGAAAATTACGGGAAATATTAAAGACTTAAATGTTGTTATGTTTTCTGATACACATATTGGGACTACTATTAGAGAAAATGAGATTGACGAAATTGTTGAAAAGGTTAACGCTCTTAATCCTGATGTGATTTTTCTTTGCGGAGATATTTTTGATGAGGGTACAAGTCAATATTTAAAAGAATACGCGAGTAAAGCTTTTTCTGAATTTCAAAGTAAATTTGGTGTTTATTATATTACCGGAAATCATGAGTATTATAGTGGAGATGTTAATAATTCGATTAAGTTTATTCAAGACGCGGGAATTATTGTTTTGAAAGACGAATATAAACTTGTTGATGACAGTTTTTATGTTGTTGGAAGAATGGATATGGAAGTTAGACGGGAAGAGGGCATTGAGAGAAAAGAAGTGTCGGAAATTCTTGACGGCGTTAATAAAGATTTGCCTATTATTCTTCTTGACCATAGACCTATAGGAATTGGTAAATCTAAAGAAAACGGTGTCGACTTACAATTATCAGGACATACTCACGCCGGACAGATATTTCCTATCAATTTATTATCAAGTCTTTCAAATGACTTGAATTATGGATATTTGCGAGATGATGATTTTAATATTATTGTTACTTCCGGATGTGGGACATGGGGTGTTCCTATAAGAATTGGAAGTGATACCGAAATTGTTAATATTAAATTGAAAATCACTGAATAATAATAAAATTAAGATAATCGGAAAGTGATATTTATGAAGAACAGACGACAATCTAAGATTATTGATATTATTAATGAAAATGATATTGAAACTCAAGAGGAATTGGCAAAAATGTTGCTGGACGCGGGTTTTGCCGTTACACAATCCACAATTTCCCGTGATATAAGAGAACTTAAAATAACTAAGGTTACAGATGGTAAAAAACAAAAATACGCTGTTTTGTCAGATGAAATTCTTGCTGTTCCTGAAAAATTAATAGAAATTTTTAAAAGCGCTGTTATTCGTATAGACGCTTCAGGAAATATTATTGTTATTAAAACTCTTGAGGGGATGGCTATGGCTGTCGCGGCTGTTTTGGATTCTATGGAGAATTCTGAGATTCTTGGCAGTATCGCCGGAGATGACACTATATTTTGTGTTATAAGGTCTGAAAAGAATACTTTTAAGCTTATTGAGCAGCTTAAATTAATTCATAGGTGATTTGATAAAGGTGGTATTGATTATGATTGAGCATTTATACATAGAAAATGTTGCGCTTATAGAAAAAATCAATATTGAGTTTAATAAAGGTTTGAATATTCTTTCGGGAGAAACGGGCGCAGGAAAGTCAATCATTATCGATTCTATATCTTTCGCTGTTGGACAAAGACCGGGAAAAGACTTTATTAAAAAAAACGCGTCAAAAGCTTTGGTTGAACTTCTTTTTTTTATAGAGAATGATTTTGTTGTTGATGAGGTTAAAGCGCTTGGTATTGAGATTGATGATGATAATTGTATTTTAATTTCAAGAACTGTAAATGTTTCAGGTAAAACAGCTTGTAAAGTGAATGGGAAAAGTGTTACGGTTGGTATGCTTAAAGCAATTACATCTTTCTTGATTGACATACATGGGCAGCATGAATATCAATCTCTTATGAATCCGGTTAAACATATTATTATTGTTGATAAATTTTGTGGAGAGATTATTAATAAATTTAAAAATCAACTTTTAGAAAAATATAAAGAATATAAAAATATTTTAAAGAGT
>CATJCJ010000402.1 GCA_949738935.1 uncultured Eubacteriales bacterium
CTTAAAACCATTGCTCTACTCCCTTCCGGTTCAGGTCATCGTACTGGCGGCATTGCTTACCGTTACGGAAATCTCATTGCCGGAATATCTGCCCTTCGCTCCATACGGCGTGCTGACCGGATATACCGTACTGATCCTCCTGGCGATCGTTGGGGCTTATGCAGTCGGAGGGATCCGGCTTGAACGGGAAAATATTATTACAATGATTAAGGATGATACTTTGTAGATCGTGAAAAAAATATATGTCTTTGCTTAAGAATCCTCAAAAAGCATATGCGGAGACTGTATTGGAGGTATCCTTAAAACTCATCTGAGTAGTTCCTGCCTAGATGGCATCCCTGATAAGTATGTCATCTAGGTAGCCAGTATCCACATATCCTTCTTTAATATTGAAATAATATGTGTAAAATCTCTGTTTTGCACAATCTTATCCCAGATGTTCTGGCAGTCTCACAACCTTTACAGATTTCCTGGGTGTGATTGTAAAACCTTCCTTTAATTAGCGGAACTACTGCTGTGTCAATAATTGGACTTCTTCACCACTATGTGACCATTAGAATCTGCTTCCATCTAGCCTTCCATATAACAGGAGACATCCATCGCCTTCCCATACCAGTCCCTTGATACGGTCCGGTCAACATGTCTTCCACAGAAAAGATATAGGGTATCCAGTAATTATAGATTACTGTTGGTCTAAATTCAAAGATGCTGCCAAACAGTCTATTCCCAATCGGAGATCTGTATATCCACATACGATATAGACTGCCTGAAAGCAGATCGCATCATTTAGCATTTCGGGTCATCTTCTAAACTGATGGCAGAAACTTCATAGAAGTGGTTTCATCTGCATGAATCAATCATCCTGTCAGTAAAATATCCAACCTTTAAAAAAGAACATCCGGAACCGATAATAATCACCTTTTGAAATACTATTCTTGGCACACCAATCTATAATACAAATTCCCTCTCTGGAGGATTCTGGCAATCTCTAAGCCGTGCAACCCACTGCTGAAGACGATTGTGTTCAGCTACTACTGTCATTTTTGAATTCATAGACTGACCCCATATATCGGTATCAAAGGTTAAAGCTTAGCTAGGTATACGCCGAGTTTTAACTCATTGAAAGCACTCCACAAAAGTTTTTCTTTTTCGTAACATATTGCCCTGCTATTAAATATAAAGAAATATAATACTCCTTGCATAAGAATGTATCGTTCAGATAAATTTTCACTCTCTATCTCGATACCATCCATTATATCTCACCGGTCATTAAACAACCTCACGTTCATATTTGTATAGATTACCAATGCCATACCCTTTTCAGATTTCTACTGTTTCAAAATAGTTGTAGCATAATTAGGAATGTTTCCTTAGCATTCTAAATAGTACAAACTCAGTTTATAGAATCCAATAGTTCTAAGTGTTTTTCCAAAGTTTCGATATATACATACAATTCTCCTTAAACTTTAATTTTAGAAAGCAAACAACCCATGGAAAAAGAAATCAAATCAAGTCCAAATGCTATAATAACAGATACAAAAAGCATTAATTTGTATTTTAAAGGATGAAAATTTGTGAATAGTAAGGTCCATGCCCGATCAAAATCATTAATATCAGTCAAATACAAACGTCTTCTATCAGAAATTTCTTCAAGATATATTGTTTTATCCTTATCTAGAGAAATGGTATCACCACTATCCTTTTTTTTGCCGAATTCAGCAGGTAATTCTTTTAATGCTGATTGTATTTTAAATAAATGATTACTCCATGCTATTTTCCAAGCTTTATCACTATCAGAATTTATTTGATCAGTTGTTGATGCAGAACTATCAACAGAATTTATTGTTTTTTCAGATCGATCTGCTGTAATATGATTTGAATCTACTGCAATTCCTAATAACAAATCACTACTATAATCATTCAATTCTTCTATTTCTTTTTCAAGCTCTTGTTTTTGTTTAATAACAACTTTATACTCCTTTACATTATTTTTAAAAGAAGCATATTCTCTAATTTTAATATTTTCTGTAGAGATGTTATTTTCAATAAGTTCATTATATATTTCCTCTGAAATGGAAATAACTGTTCTCGTATTTATATTTTCTTTATTTATCTCTTCTTTTAGCAAAAGTGTTTGCTGATAAATAGCATTTTCCGCACCTGTCTCAAAGTCATTTTCTATAAACGCTTTACATTCTTCAAGATACTTTGTAAAATCATCTAATTTATCACTTAAAGACTTATATTTTGACATATTCTCATTTGCTTTAGTTATATCCTGTTGTAATTTTATATAATTAGGATCCGAAAGAATCGTGAATTGAGCAGAACGTCCGTTATATCCTAAACGGGCATTTTCTGAATCAGCATCAGGATCTCCCACTATTAATTTATTTTCTTTATTATATTTCTCATCATACTCAGCCTTTTTATTTTCTGCATCTTCAATTTTATTATTTAATGCTTTTTTGTATGCATCAAGGTTATTACCATAATTTCCTTCTTTTATCGTATCAATATATGTACAAAGCATTTTGGTATTCAATATTCCAATTATTTCGGAATCAAACGCATTTTGATACTCTTCTAAAACAGTTTTTTGCCCTTCAAGAATCTGTTTGTCCTGTTGGGAAACAGTAAAATTTTCATTTCCTCCATTTAACGTATCTAAATATTCAAAAAAACTTTCTATATACTCTTTTTCTATTTTTTTAATATAATCAAGCAGTTCATAATCGGTATCTAAACAATATTGAATTAAAATTTGTTCAGCATTTTCTTTGAGAACATCATCAGGATAGGCAGTTTTGCTAATACCTACATAACTAAATCCACTTGAAAAAAGCAGAAGAAAAAACCATATTACTATAAAGGCTATTTTGCAAATCTTCTTTGGAAATATACCTAGAATTTTAAAAAATTCTGTACTTATCCCAAATAATGCACCTTGCACTGCACCTGACAATACAAACGCTGAAACAAAATCATCCTGAAAAATATACAATTGCAAACCACACAGAGTAGATATAAAAGAAAGTAATGCTGTAGAAAGGCTTGTTGAAGTAAATAATTTCCTTAATGCTTTTATCTTCTGTGGTTCTATATCATTGATTGGTTTCATCCGAGTAATCATCACTATCATTACACTTATTATAATTGGCACTATTGCTATCTTCAGTATTGTTGTCATTATCATTTTCTCCTCCCACATTATCTGGTTCAATAAATTCATTAATTGATAACTCTTGAATTGACCGTAGGAAATCTTTCGTAACAAATGTAATATAATTTAGTATTGCTTCAAGAGTTCCTAATGCCAATTCACCAAATTTTTCTTTAATTTTTTTCGTACTATCTTTATTTAAAAAACCTGAAATCGACGTACTATTTAATGCATCAATTACTGTTGTAATAATAGGAATAAAAATCGCTGCCATTACAGGATATATGATAATTACACCATCAGATAATACCTTAGCAAAATCATTTAATTCAAAAGGATATAATTTATAAGCAAAAAAACATATAACAAAGACTATAAAACTATAAAAAACTGTGCTAGAATAATCTGTTCCATTTGGATTGTTTATAGATTTAATCAAATCGTTAAACATTCTATGTCCTGATTTAATAATCTGAATGCAGACTACAAATACAACAAATGCTATAATCAGCAAAATCAAAAGAAGTATAATATTAATGATTATTAAAAAGATTATGTTAGCAATCACCTCAAACGAATTACCATTGTTATGTAGTGCAATAAAAAAACTAGTGAGTACACCTGTATTATCCACTAGGCTTATATCATTTTGAAATATATAATATTGATAATATAGTAATAAACAATATAAAGAAATAAAGACAACTGCAATCATCCCCATAACGACGGAAACCCATTTGGGTGTATCTCCAATGTTTCCCGCACTATTATTATCTTTCAATTTGTTTTCTTTATTTGTTTCCTGTTCAATCGTAATGCCTGATTTTTTCTCTTCTTGTTTACTTAATTTTTTATTTTTTCCAAACAATCCCATTGGTATTGCAACAAAAAAATCAAATCAATAATCCCATCCCTTAAACCAGACCAAAATTGACGTCGTAAAAGGCTTCTATTTTTAATATATTCAGTTTTTTCCTTTTTTTCCTTTGTTAATATTTCCTGTCTACTTATTATCTCGTCTACTCTTCTCCTCACTCTTTCGCGTTTCGATTCTATGAACCCCCAATATATATCATGTAACAGATTATAAATTTTCTCTATTATAAAAATTCTAATAAAAAGGTAAGCTAGTAAGACAATATATATCATCCAAAATGGACATTTAAATATGCTAACAAAAACATTTTCTTGATTCAATTTATTAAACAAAAATTCTAATATTATCAGGGTATAAATTTGACATTCTGTACTACATTTTTGAGTTACCCAATAATATATAGCATATATTATTAAAACATATCCGATAAAAGTGGCAATTATAATAATGTGTCCAGGAATTTTATCAATATACCATGAAAAAAAGATATATTCAAATAGCCAGAAGAAAACCCATATCCCAACTTTGCCTGCTTTGCTCGAAAAAAAATTTTTTGATAAATTTTTCACATTACACTCCTCCTTTTCTTTATTTGATTTCATATTATCATTCACATTTGCTTCTGTACCAATAAATGATGTAACTACCTCAATAGTAGTCAATTTTATTGCAAACTTTACATCAAATTCATCTAGTTTAATATCAGAATTTCTTATTTCTTCTAAAATATTTTATCTCTGTCCATAGCGTACAAAAGTGACCATCTGAACCACTACCGGCTAAAGCCGGTAGGTTCGGTCTGCTGCTAAAGCAGCCTAAAGTTGTCCCTCTTCTACTTTATTCCTTTATACTTTACTTTTA
>CATJCJ010000403.1 GCA_949738935.1 uncultured Eubacteriales bacterium
ATCGCCTAAAATAACAAAAGGAAATAAGCGAAAAACTGTTTACAACAAGGCTCAAATAATGCTGAAAGCAAAAAATCTTAACATAAAAAGTGAATTTAAAAATCAGTTTAAAGGTATTGTGAAACAGGCAAACAGCTCCGCTAAAAAAGCTATAAAAATTGGCGGTTCTTCCATTATGAAAAGCATTAAATCCGATATTAAAGAAGCGAGCGAAGATGATTTATCTTTTAAAGTGATTGATGACGCAATAAAAACAGCGGATAAAGCAATGACAGCGAAAAGAGGCGTAAAAGCGGCAATAAATACAGGAAGTAAAGCCGCAAAAGGTATTATCGGCACAGGCAAAGCAATAAAAAATACTCCAAAGAATATAAAATCCGCCGCAAAAAATTTTAAAGAAAAAATGCGTAAACGTCAAAAAAAGAAAGCGTTAAAAAAGGCACAGCAAAAAAAATCGGTAAAGCAAGCCGCAAAACAAACGGTAAGTATTGCGGCTTCAGCGGTATCGGCTATTGCGGCGAAACTTTTTATATTGTTTCTTCCTTTGCTTATTATAATTGTTATCTGTGCCGCAGTCGCGGCGATAATAAGCAGTATTACCTGGCAGACGGGTACAGATTTGGACACTACACAAATAATTAAGTATGCTGCTGAACTTGACTGCAATCAGCAAAATAATTGGTATAGCAAAGGTAAAACAAATGTTGATATTGAAAGACAAAACGATAATTCCTTAAAATCATATAAGTATCATTATCTGCTTGCCGTTGACGTTCCAAACGATGATAATTTGAGTGTAAACCCATCTGACAGTGAAGTAAATTGTATGGTTACTCTCAGCAAAAAAAGTGACGGTTCTGAAAGAAAACCAACGTATAAAGGCTTTAATATGGAATTTTCTTCTTGTGATGAAATGCTTGAATTATACCGCTGGACTACGGAAGATTATCGTGCTATGCTTGCCTATCTTCAAGTAAAAAATGAAAATTTAGGCTGGTTTGCGAGTCTTGTAGGTTTCGTAGGAGAATATCAGCTTAAAAGCTGCGCAAAGGAACTGCACGAATTAACCTACAATCATAAAATTGTAATAAAGAATACCGAACCCGGCAAAGACCCTAAATATAATTTTGAAACGCCTGTTTACAGTACAACATATACCAATAACGGCTCTCACGATTATTACTATTTCGGCAGAAAGTACAGCGTAAATTATATTATTGAAAATGATATGATTCGTTTTGATTCTGACGATAAGGAAAACGCTTCAATGAAAGAACAATACGAGTATGTCTACAAATATGGCAATATAGCAATCGGCAATTTAATTTTTCCTCTTGAACTGCAAACTGATGAAATTATTTCAGACAGAATAGCAAAACATTTCGGAAAACAAGTCACACTTGAATATACTCCGCCGGAAAGACCGGAGGACAGGCATACAGACGTTTACGGAAATGTTTCAAATAAAACTGCTTATCATTATGCTGTTGACTTATCGGCAGATGAGGACGATATTATTTATTCTCCTATCAAGGGACTTTGCAAAGTAAAGCAAAGGGAAAAGCGAGGTTTTGAGTATACAATCTGTACTTCATATAATGGTAATAATTTTGATTTTACAAAAGACGGCTATCTTGTAAAAATATCCTGCTCAAAAGCCTCATATATACCGACCTCATCATCAAAAGTTGTTAAACAAGGCGATAAACTTGGCATTGTCGGAGGAAATATGGAAGTAAATTATAAAACTCCCGATATGGACAATGATACCGAAAACGAGGATATTTTCGCTGATAAATTATTTCCCTGTTCGACATTTACAAACTATCATAACATAGGAAAAAACGAGTTTGATATACCCGAAAACACACAAGATTATATACATCTTGAAATGTATAAACTGCCTTGTGATTTTTCGGATAAATCTGATATTGAGAAAAATGTTCTTAACCCCGAATTATTTTTTGACTATTCAAAAGAAGTCGATTAAATAAGGAAGTGATAAATTGAATGAAAGAAGAAAACAGAGAAAAAATCATTGAAACTATTGATAGTTATGATGATAAAATCGAAAAAGTAAGAAAAGATTTAAAAAAACTCACTGATAAAAGAGAAAATTTTTTTATGAGAACAGTGAGTGATAATTTAAAAGCTAACAATATGAACATAAGAGATTTTTTTGAAAGTATTGATAATTTCATAGAAACAAAAGAAAGCAAGAAAAAAGCTGATATAACAAGACCAAATAATAATGGTTCACAGGCAGACTAAAACCACATTTGGAAATAAACTCTTAGACGGTACTTTACGGTATCGTCTTTTTTTATGGAGGTAAATATGGATAAAGAACAAAAAGCCATTGAAAGGCTGAAAGAAGCGGCAGATATGAGTCTTTCCTGCTATGGAAAACCCTTAATAATCACATACTCAGGAGGAAAAGACAGCGAGGTATTGCTGGAACTTGCCAGAAGAAGCGGTATTACTTTTGAGGTAAATCACAGTCACACAACGGCAGACGCACCGCAAACGGTTTATCATATCCGAAACGTATTTAAAGATTTGGAAGAACAGGGTATTAAATGCGATATTAACTATCCTCAAATGTCAATGTGGCAGCTTATAATACACAAATGTTTTCCTCCTACAAGACTGATTCGCTATTGTTGTACAGAATTAAAAGAAAATAATTGCGGACATAGAATGATTGCGACAGGCGTTCGCTGGTCGGAAAGTCTTAAAAGGAAAACAAGAGGAATTTATGAGGACACACACTCAAACAAAGATAAGCGAATTATTCTTATGAATGATAATGACGAAAGGCGCAGGCTTTTTGAACGCTGTCAGATGCAGGCAAAGACAATTTGCAATCCTATTATAGATTTTACAAATGATGAAATATGGGATTTTTACAATAACGAATGTCAATATCATAATCCCCTTTATGATTTGGAATTTACAAGGTGTGGCTGTATAGGCTGTCCTATGGCAAATAAAAAAAGAAATTGGGAATTTGAAATTTTCCCGAAATATAAACAGCTTTACATTATGACCTTTGATAAAATGCTGGAAGCAAGAAAGGCAAAAGGACTTGACAGCAGAGTAAATTGGAAAAATGGAGAAGATGTTTTTGATTGGTGGTTACAGAATGATAGGAAATAAAATTAAAAAAATAAGAAAATTTAGAGGTTACACTCAAAAGCAATTAGGCTTGCTCTGCGGATATAAAGTAAATTCCGCTGATGTTATAATTGCTAAATATGAAACCGGCGATAGAATACCAAGCAGAAAAACAATAGAGAAACTTGCTGTTGCGCTTAATGTTCCGGTTTCTCTTTTTGATTGTAATATCAAAGAAAATATAGGCATTTCAGAATTGGGCGATTTACTTTTATGGCTTAATGAGTTTGGAACAAGCGTAAATTTTCTTTTTGAAAACGATAAAATAAGCGTAATTGTTGAAAATCCTAAATTCAATGAATATCTTCGTATGTGGCACGAGAAAACGCAGGAGTACAAAGACGGCAAAATCAGTCTTTATGAATACAGTAATTGGAAGTATACAGTTATGCCGCTTATTTTAGGCGGTAAGGAACAAAAGGAGGAAAACACTTGAAAATAGGTATAATTGATGCTGAATTGATATGCAACAAAAAACATCGCTTCCCAAATTTGGCTTCAATGAAAATAAGCGGCTATCATAAAAATAAAGGCGATAATGTTTCTCTTTTGCTGAATTATGATAATATTTCCGATTATGATAAGGTATATATTTCAAAGGTTTTTACAGATACGCAAGTACCCGAAAGAGCGCTTGCGTTTTCTAATGTGGAATATGGCGGAACAGGCTTTTTCTATGATAAAGCGCCGCCTTTGTCTTATGAGGTTGAACATTGTATGCCTGATTATCATTTGTATGATGAATGGGTACAAAATCAGCTTGAAAATGGTATCACAAAAAAATCGCTTAAATATTATACCGATTATTCAATAGGTTTTACAACAAGGGGCTGCGTTAGACATTGCAATTTTTGTATCAATAAACATTATAAGAAAAGCAAAAAACATAGCGGCATAGCTGAATTTCTTGATAATTCAAAACCTTATATCTGTCTGCTTGATGATAATGTTTTAGCCTGCTCTGATTGGAAACAAATTTTTGATGAACTGATTTCAACAGGAAAAAGATTTGTTTTCAAGCAGGGCATTGACGAACGGCTGCTTACAGATGAAAAATGTGATTATATTTTCAATAAAATAAAATGGATTGGTGATTACATATTCGCTTTTGACAATATAGCTGACAAAGATTTAATTATTTCAAAGTTAAAGCTGATACGCAGATATACTGACAAAAAAATAAAGTTTTATGTCTTATGCGGTTATAATCACCAAAACAATATTTATGATGAAGAATTTTGGAAAAACGATATAATAAGTCTTTTTGAAAGAATAAAAATTCTTATAAAATATGGCTGTATTCCTTATGTTATGCGGTATGAAAAATATAATTCAAGCTGTCATAGAGGCATTTATATAAATGTGGCAGCTTGGTGTAATCAGCCGAATTTGTTTAAAAAAATGACATTTAGTAATTTTTGCAGACAGCGTGGAATGAGCATAAAAGGAAATAAAATTTACGGAAACGATTTTGAAAGCTATATTGCGAATGACGGTAAAAAAGGAGCCGCTTGGCGGTATCTTGATGAATTTACGGCAGTTTATCCCGATATAGCTGAAAAATATTTCTGTATGAAAGGCGAGATGTAAATTGATAAATAAAGCGTATTTAAAGAGCGACAGGACAGCAGCGTCTGACGAGGTTTTTACACCTTTTTATGCTGTTGAACCGCTACTTAAATATATACCAAAAAACAAAGTTATATGGTGTCCCTGTGATGAATATTGGTCGGCGTTTGTAAAATTATTTAACGAAAACGGCTATAAAGTCATTTACAGCGGTATACAAAGCGGTCAGAATTTCTTAACTTATGAGCCTGATACTCATTATGATGTAATAGTCACAAATTTACCGTTCAGCAAAAAAGATAAAATGCTTAAAAGACTTGACGAGTTAAAAAAACCGTTTGCCGTATTATTGCCGATGAACAGCCTGCAAGGACTGAAAAGATTTGAGGTATTTAAAAACGGTATTCAGATTTTAGCGTTTGACAAAAGAATTGATTACCATACAAATAATGATTTTGAAAAATTTAAAAAAGGCAATCATTTTGCAAGCGCTTATTTTTGCAGAGATATTTTGCCGAAAGACTTAATTATTGAGGAACTGAACAAGTATGACAGACCGATTTTGAAAGGAGAAAATTAAATGCGTAGATTGATAATAACCGAAAAGCCAAGCGTTGGACAAAGCATAGCGAAAGTCTTGGGTATAAGCAAAAAACGCAAAGGCTATATTGAAAATGACGAATACATTGTAAGCTGGTGTATCGGACATTTAATAGGTTTAGCCGAGCCAGAAAATTATGGAGAAGAATATAAAAATTGGAATAAACTTCCCATTATTCCGTCGCAATGGAACTATGTTGTAAAAACAAGCACAGGCGAACAATTCAGCATACTTAAAAAACTTATGAATGATATTGATGTTTCGGAAGTTATTTGCGCAACAGACGCGGGACGTGAAGGAGAATTGATATTCAGACACGTTTATGCTATGGCAGGCTGCACTAAAAAAATAAAAAGACTTTGGATTTCATCTTTGGAGGACAGCGCTATTAAAAAAGGTTTTGAAAATCTCAAAGATGGGGATTATTACGAAAATCTTTATCAATCGGCGCTTTGCAGAGAACGTGCCGACTGGCTTGTGGGAATAAACGCAACAAGATTTTTTACAACTCTTTATAATTCCGATAAAGCGTTAAGTATCGGCAGAGTTCAAACTCCGACTCTCGCAATGCTTGTAAAACGTGACAGCGATATTCAAAACTTTGTTAAAGAGAAATACTTTTCTCTTGAAATGAACTGCGGAGAATTTTTCGCTTACACTGACAAAATCACATCTGAGGAGGAGGCAAAAATACTTTTTAAAAATTGTAAAATCGGCAGAGCGAAAGTTATTGATATTGTGAAAGAAAAAAAGAAAATCAGTCCTCCGAAGTTATATGATTTGACAACATTGCAGCGTGACGCAAACCGCATTTTTGGTTTTACGGCTCAACAAACTCTTGAAAGTGCTCAAAGGCTTTACGACAGCAAACTTTTAACATATCCCCGTACTGACAGCCAGTATTTAACTGAGGATATGGAAGATACGACAAGAGATGTTATTGAGATACTTAAAAGCATAACGGATTTTACAAAAGATACTAATTATAACGCAAATATCAAACTTGTTATGAATAATAAAAAAGTATCTGACCATCACGCTATTATTCCAACAGTAAGTATAGTAAGCGCGAATTTATCGGAACTTATGGATACAGACAAAAAAACTCTTTATCTTACCGCCGCAAGGCTTTTGACCGCAACAGCGGAAGAAAATACTTATGAAAATACAGTTGTCACCCTTAAATGTAATGATATTGTTTTTAAGACAAAAGGAAAAACAGTTATTAATAAAGGTTATCGTCAGATTGATGATAACTTTTTTGATTTTATAATGTATAAGCCTGAAAAATCAACAGAAAAAGATTTACCGTCTGTTCAGATTGGTAATGAATACAATATTACTTCTAAAATTGTCGAGCATTACACACAGCCGCCAAAACCTTATACGGAGGATACTTTGTTATCGTCTATGGAACGAGCGGGAAATTCAAGCTATGATACAGATGATGTCGAAAGAAAAGGCTTAGGCACTCCGGCAACAAGAGCGGGAATTATTGAAACGGTTATTTCAAGAGGATACGCCGAAAGAAAAAATAGACAGCTTATTCCAACAGAAAAAGGTAAAAAACTTATTGAATGCGTTCCCGAAAAATTGAAGTCGGCTAAACTCACAGCGGAATGGGAAAACAGGCTTGTTCTTATCGCAAAGGGTAAATCAAACAGCGAGGAATTTATAAACGATATAATAAATTTTGTTAAGGAAATTGTGTCGGATAACAAACCTTTAACAGAGGATATAAGCGTTTTTTCTAACAGAGAAGTAATAGGAAGATGTCCTCGGTGCGGTTCGGATGTTTATGAGGGTAAATTAAATTTTTACTGCTCGAATAAAGATTGCAACTTTGCTTTATGGAAAAAGAATTATTTCTTTCAAATGAAAAAGAAAGAATTGACAAAACAGGTCGCAAAAAAGCTGCTTTCAGACGGCAAAGTGCATTTTAAAGATTTGTATTCCGAAAAAACGGGAAAAACTTACGCGGCTGATGTTTTGTTTGACGATACAGGTACTTATGTAAATTTTAAACTTAATTTTGAAAAGAAAGGCTGATAAAAAATGAAAAAAATAATTATTTTTGCGGGACTGACTATTGCGGCGTTTACGCTTGTTTTTCGCATTGTTTCATCAAGAAAACACAAAAAATTTAAGTGTGAAATATAAAAGGAGAATAACAACAAATGCTTAGATTCATTGACTTTTTTGCGGGTATAGGCGGCTTTAGACTTGGACTTGAAAAAGCCGGAATGAAATGTATAGGATTTTGCGAAAAAGATAAATTTGCCGTAAAATCCTATACGGCTATGTATGATACAAAAGGAGAGTGGTATGCTGATGACATTACAAAAATCAAATCAGGAAATATTCCAAAAGCAGATTTATGGTGCGCGGGCAGTCCTTGTCAGGCAGTCAGCATTGCGGGGAAAAGAAGCGGAATATACGGAGAACGAAGCAATCTCTTTTTTGACTTCGTTAATCTCCTCAAAGGCAAAGAAGAAAAAGATAAACCCGAATGGATTATCTGCGAAAATGTTAAGGGACTTTTATCAAGCAATAAAGGGTGGGATTTCCTCGAATATCTATATTGTTTGGAAGAATGTGGGTACTCTCTCGAATGGCAGGTGTTCAACTCAAAAGATTACGGAGTTCCCCAAAACAGAGAACGGGTGTATACTATTGGACATCTTAGAAATAGAGGCAGACGAGAAATATTACCTGTCACAGGAGAAAGCGGAGCGGCTCTTAGCAAAATTATAGGCGGCAAACAAGGTTATCGTGTTTATGACGCTGAGGGTGTTTCTGTTACACTTGGAAGTAACGGAGGCGGTTACGGCGCAAAAACAGGTCTTTATCTTATAGACCAATCCGTAATAAAACCCAAAATTACAGATACCGCACGCTGTATTACATCAAGATATAACGGAGGATTTGTAAATCGTACCGCCGCAAATTCAGCCGTTCTTGAAATAAATAAGATAAACGGTATCGGTAATTATACACAGTGCGGACGCGGTACAGTAACATCGGTAACCGTCAAAGAAAAAATAAAAAATAACCATAGCGTACGAATAAGAAAATTAACGCCTCGGGAATGTTTTCGTCTGCAAGGGTTTAGTGACGATTTGTTTGAAAAGGCAAGAGCGGTAAATTCAGACTCACAGCTTTATAAGCAAGCGGGAAACGCCGTTACTGTAAACGTAGTTTACGCAATCGGTAAAAAAATAGCGGAACAGGAGGAATAGCGGAATATGGCGAAAAGACGAAAAAACAAGCGTACAAAAAGTAATTCCAATGATTTAAAAAAAGAAGCGCTTAACGAATTAGCGAAAAATATTCCTAATGTTGAATTAAAAGGAAATGTAAGTTTTGATAAGGAATTTGCATATTCAGACTTTGAAAAAATCAACAATCCTAAATCTAAAGAAAATAAAATTCAGACAAATGAGGTACGGGAAAATGAAGCGCTTGAAAATGAAGTACAAATAAAAAATAATACGGAAATTGACGAGGAAACACTTAAAAAACAAAAGGCTATGGAAGAAACAACGCTTAAAGCTGTAAAAACACAGAAATATTCCGATATAATGCAGACAAATACAGATATTATTAATGATATTGACAGCGGAACTATGGATAAATACTTTACGTCTGAGATAATCAATAAAGAAAACAATTCCGATATTATGGAAACCCTGCACAGATTAGCGGACGAAAATAATTCTAACGCCCAGAATATGCTGGGCGTTTGCTATTTAACAGGAATGAATGTCGTTATAGATGAGAAAAAAGCAGCTGATTATCTTAATTCAGCGGCGGAGCAAAACCACACAGCCGCACAGCGTAATCTTGCCATAACTCTTGAAAATCAACAGTCCGCTGACAAAGAAAAAATCATCACACTGTACGAAAAAGCGGCAGAAAAGGATGATTCATACGCTCTTAACAATCTTGCGGTTTGTTATCTTTTGGGTGACGGAGTTAAACAGAACATAAAACAGGCTATAAAATATTTTGAAAAAGCCGTAAAATACGGTGATGATTTCGCTATGGTTAATCTTGCGGATTGTTACGCTGTCGGAAACGGAGTTTCAAAAAGTGACAAAAAAGCGTTTGAGTTATACAAACAAGCGGCTGACAAAGGCAATATTGACGGTTTAAAAAACGCCGCAGATTGTTTGATGAACGGCATAGGAGTAAAGCAGGATTTCAGAGCGGCAATGGATTTGTATAAAAAAGCCGCTGATTTTGGCGATACGAAAGCTTTGGAAAAATTCAACGAACTTTCTGAAAAGCTTAATCCTCAAAAGCACAATAACATTACTCTTTCCGATAATGACAATAAGCGTCAGGAAAAGAAAAAGACAACGCTTTCGGAAAAGTTTGATTTAAGCAAAAAAGTTTCTGAAAATAAGGAGAATAAGGAAAATGAAAAATCACAGGAAAATAAAGAGAAAACTGTTTCCGAAAAGAAAAAAGGTACAATGTCTATATAGAAATTATGAAAAGACGGGAGGTTTTAATAATGGCGTTTCTTTTTTTTGGAAAGAAAGAAGATAAAAAAGAAAAGACGATTGAACAGAGTATAGTTGAGAATATTGCGAAAGACGCAAGTCCCGAAAACGCCGTAATTACATATATTCTGCTTCAATCTCAAAAAAACAGTATCAGCCTTGCTAAAAAAGAGGATATAACATACATTTCTTTCAGAAATAAGGAAATAAGTGATTTTTTAAAGGAATGGTATACTCTTTTGCAGCTTCATCAGCATAAAAGGTTAAGCGATAAAATGTATGAGATTTTTATACAGTCACAGCTTGCGGAAAATAAAATTACGGAAGATAAAGAAAAATTGTCAGATGGCGTTGAGGATTTTGTGGATTTCTAAAAATTTAGGGGGATATATCAATGAAGCATAAATATATTACATCATTTTTAATTATCTTGATTTTGACTTTAAATATGCTGTCTGTAATATTTGCGGAACAGGAAAACATCTTAACTTCTGAAACGGTTTATGAAAACCAAACAACAGAGAAATTGCCCAAACTTTATCCCATAAGCGTTTATGAATCCAATGAAAACGGCATAAGAAAAATCATTAAAACTTATGAATTGTCGGAAGATGAAAAGCCGGAAGATATACCTTGTGATGATTTCGAGCAAGGCAATTTGAACTATACATTATCAGATATTATAAAAAAAGAAAGCGCTTCTGTTGACGTAAAAGAACATACAAAAACAGTTTCTTTAAACACTGACACAAATGACGTAAACGCTATTGTAAAACAGCTCGCGCCAACGATTGAGTATAAATCCGATGATGGATATATTGGAATTTTAAACCTCAGCATAAACAGTATAAAAGTTGAAACAGGCGGTACAAAAACCGATAATTTTACTATATCATCTGTTAGAGAATATCCCGGTTTATCAAGTAATGACGCGACCCTTATTCCTAAAACCATTACCGAAAACGGAAAAACAATGAACATTGCGGGAATTGAATGGAAAGTGTGTACTTCATCATCTGTTGACTATAATGAACTGCCGTCAATCTATACGGCAGTCGCAACTTATACGGCAGCGGGAAGTAAAACCGTTGTGACAGACTATTCGGTAACGGCTGAATATAAAGGCTCTATTTCAAAAGCTATAAAAGGCAAAACCATTTATACGGCAATATTCAATGAAAAATTGCCTGTAAATGATTATATAGAGGAAGATTTAATTTCTTCCGAAAACGCGAAAGGAGATGATGAAGAAATCCAAGAAACATCGGGAAGATTTATTTTCTTTGTAATATCATTTTCTGTTTTGGGAGGTATTGCGGGTGTTATTGTACTTTTCTTAATTAAAAAGAGAAAAAATAACAATGACTGCGAATCAGTTATTGATAATGAATACCCTCAAACATTGGAAGATGAAAAATGAAAGGGGAATCAAAAAAATGAAAAAGTTTTTAGTTATGTGTCTGCTTGTTTCAAGTTTTATAAACGCTATACCTTTGTATGCGGCTAATAATTATCAGTTTGCAAGCGGAGCAGACACAAAATCAATTTTGGGGAAGTCCACAAGCAGTGATGATATTGTTCCGATAAATCAGGAAACGACAAATATAAGACGCAATAAAGACGCTTCATATTTTCCGCCGTCTTACGGTATTTTTTCGGGGGAAATTCCTACAAATCAAACAAGTCTTTATCATAACAACGATAAGGCTTCATATGGTGTAGGAACGAATATTAATTCCGGCAGCGGTTCGGTAATTACAAACAATACAAGTAATATTGTATCTGACTCAGGTTTGCCTGATACCGCACTTCCAACGGTGACAGTAACATCTTCTGTTTCATCGACAGGCTCTACTTCTGTTTTGAATACTTCCCCTTGGAAGTATGATGACGGAAGTATTGGAAGTCTGCATATTCCAAAGGTAAATAAAACCCTTAAAGTATATGAGGGTGAGTCTTTGGAGAATATGAGAAAAGGCATAGGACACTTTGAGAGTACCAGCGCTTGGGACGGCAACGTAGGTTTTGCGGGAGTGCGTCCGGATAGGACGTTGTTGAATATAGTGTAGGAGCTATTCTGTACGATAATGCAGAAATCAATCTGTCTAACCGAAAGGCGAAAGCTGATACGGGAACATAGCACGACAGAAAAGCGGTAAGTTGCTGAGAGGTAATCAGGCACGACTGAACCGCAATGATAAGTGGATATGAGGGATAAATTGGGTTTATTTAAAGTGAGTTCCAAGTTACTGTTAAAGCCCAGTTGGCGGAAATTTACCTGAAACCGCTGTCATAAGTCTTATGGTATATGTCCTACATACCATAAATTATCAAATAACTTATGAAACAGGTTGGAGAACCAAACCTCAAGGAACGAAAGCACCCCGACAATCCACATTGCCTATTAACAACGTTAACCGGAGATTGCCTAAGTCAAGAAATTGATACGGCAACGGAGCTTCCATAGTAGTCAGAGGACCCTGAATTGACAGGGAATGCCGTAAATCGGATACGGGAAAACCGTCC
>CATJCJ010000404.1 GCA_949738935.1 uncultured Eubacteriales bacterium
AAAGGATAATACTAAATTAACTATGATATATGAAACTTAGTCAACTAACCATAATAGTTATATTTTATAAAGGATACTAAAATGAAAGATTTTGAGTGTGTTGATAGAAATGATTTTTCAAATAATCTTGCTAACAAGATAATAAATTATCCGTCTAATTTTTATCAGTTTATCGGCAAAAATGGAAGTGGAAAAAAATATGTAATAGAAAATTTGGAGATTCTTTTAAAAAAGAAATGCGATATTTATAGAATAGTATCTGATACTGTTGTAAGAAAAAATCAAAGTATACCTACACACACATTTAATGTGGCTTTTTCATTAAGTAATTTTATTGGAATATCATTATCAGCCATTAAGAATGATTCTTTAAAAATAAATTATATTATTTCAAATTTGAAGGCATTAACTCTAAAAAAAATTTTACTTATTACCGCTTTAGATTATGATTTACTTCCTACTGAAAGCAGAGATTTCATTGCTATATTGGTCAGTAATAAGGCTTATATTGAAAAAAAGGTAAAAAAAAGTATTACTGTAATTATTACTAGTAACAGTGACTATTTTATTGGAAGATATAATGCTATAAATATTCAATTTAGAGATTATGAAAGAAAAGATATTTATGATTTTTTAATTAATGAATGTGGATATCTACCATCCCATATTTCAAATGAAAAACTTAATCAAATATGCAACCTGTGTGGTACAAATTTTAACTTAGTTAAAAGCTATTCAAGCTTTATATTAGATTCTAATGCACCAAGTAATTCTATTGAAGCATTAGTAGATACTAAATTAAACTATTATATTCAATCTGGCCGTAAATATAATTTATCAAAAGACGAGCTAAAATCTATTTTATATGTGTCATCTTTGAGTGTTAATTTGCTTACACCAGAAATGATTAGCTATGTTACGAAGATTACAGAAGAAAACACAGAAAAAGGATTTGAGTGTGCAGTTTATGAAAACTTCCTAGAAAAGGAATCCCCACTAAAACTCCAAATAAATAATTTTCTCTTTATATCTCAAGAAGAAAAAGAATATTTATGCCGACAAGCATATCCAATTTATTTAAAAAAAGTAGTCGATTATTATGTTTATTTATCCGAAATAGCAGAGGATGAGTATTTTGAACGCTCACAATATCTACTACAATATTATGGCGAATTGAATAAAAATGTATTTGCATTATTAGGTCTTGCGATATCAAAAAGTTTCTTATTAAATGATTGCTTAGTGAGAGAAAAAGTAATTACTTTTTATAATGCTAATATGTACGATGAAGATCAGAAAATACTTTTTTTTAACATAATAGAAGCTTATGAGGAACATCAAAAGGGTAATTATAGACAATCCAATGAGATACTACATAATATAGATTATACAATTATTAATATAGTACTAGTTGCAGAATTAAAAAGATTAGAATTTAAAAATGGATATTTAGGACATATATCTTCCCAAATGCGATTAAATGGTTTATCAAAAGAATTGCAAGCTCATTTAGAGCAAAAAATGGTTATATGCACTGATTTTTTATCCAGAAATAAGGATGAGAAAATTATTTCATTAAAAATTATTTTTGATCTTGCACCCTTTATTTTAGATTCACAAAATGATAGAGAAACTTTTCGTAAATTATATGATGATAGTCTGATTTTGGTGCAGTATATAAATAATCATTTTGTAAAAAAAAGTTTTGCTGAATATGTTATTAATGTATTCAATCGTAAAGCGTTTTTATTTGCGCCACCTTCAATCGCATCCGTATATTATGAGCAAGCAACTGCATATTTTAAAGAAAATTATATTTGGGATGAATATGCTATAACCCTTGCATCTAAAGCTGGTAATGAAATAGCTCTCCATAGATATGATTCTGCCGTAAATAATTGTGAAAAGGCAATTTCAATTTTAAACAGGAATTCAATTGAAATTGCACAATCCGAAAAAATATATAATAATTTGTATATTGCAAATTTTTTGTACTATGAAGAAAAACATACAATAGAAGACAACCAGATAAAAGCTGCTGAAACTGTTTATGAACTTGAAAAGTTATTAACAGAGGCATCTTGTGGAATGAATCATGTTATAATGACTAATATGGCATCATTAGATTTATATGCTAATAATGAAAATGACTACCGCCGAGTTAAGCACAAATTAGAAACATCTTTAAAATGTAAAGATGTTTCTAATATTAGTGACGTAACAGTAAATGATTTTTATAGATACCATTTTGCATGGTATGAATTTTACTTAAATCTAATTCACAAAGAATGGAAAAAATGCGATAAAATTTTAAAATCATTACAATCATTTTATCCATGTATTTTTCACAATATTGAAAAAATGGATTTAAGAGTAGAAGCAGCACGTTTTTTGGTAAAAAACAAATGTGTTCCAGAATTACAGAAATACGGAATAAATATGCTGCAATTTGCGCCTTCAGACAGGCAGCGTTATATTTCAAGAGGATTACCATTGTCTGATTTACAATTTACATCTTGGAAATAATTATTTATAGTTAATGTGGCAATAAGTAAAAAAATATCCGAATACTTTAAGTTAAGGCAGTGAGTAAATAGATATTCAATAGAACTATGTCTCGTTAAGTATGGGCTTCCTGCAATATCTATTAAGAAATAGTTATTATTTTCATCAATTCTATAGTCAAAACGTGCATAATTTTTTATATTTAGAAACTGGGCAGCCTTTTGTGTAGTTCTTTTTATTGAATCACAAAAATTCTGCGAGAATTGGCTAACTAGTGGTGTAAAAGTATAATCATATTCATTGGATATTTCTGAAGTAATAATAGGTGAGTTATTTATTTTTAACATAATGGGGTCAAAGGAATAAAAGGATTTGCCTAAACGTATAACAAAAACTTCACATTCTGTACCCTCAATATATTCTTGGATTAAAATATTGTTAGTTTCCATTTTATCCAAATAAAGCTGTAATTGCATCTCCAAATTTTTATAATTGGAAACACTTATAATATTTTTTAGCCCAATTCCTATACTGGCGGATTCAAAGATATTTTTGATTATGATATTTTTACCTTGTAAATACTTATAATCATTTTCTTCAAGTAAGTTACTGCACGTAGTAAAGGGAACTGGAATTCCTACCGATTTAAAAAATTGTGTATAAACATATTTATTTCTAAGTAAAGAAATGACAAAGGCATTTGAACTAGTATATTTGAGACCTATTAAATCACAAAATGCTGGAATTAGTGATTTTTTACCCTCATGAATGCCGTCCCGAGAAAAATTAAAAACAATTGTATTTTCCAAAGAAAGTTTTCCTACATTGTTTAAAGTATATTGCATAAATTCTATTTCAGAATAAAAAACTCTTACATAGCCAAAGAGTTCAATTATCGCTGAAGAAATACTAGCAAACTCTGCTTTTGAAAAAAACTCGGCAAAATTAGAATGACGAATAAATGATTCTTCATCCTGAACAGTATTATTTACGTTCGCTATAATTAGAACAGTATAATTAAATCTGTTTATTAAAAATTTGTTCATTGATTCTAATATATAATTAAAATTCATTTTAAAGATCTCCTAAATAGTAGATTGTTTCCTGATAATAACGTGAAATAACGCTATTCCATTTGACTTGTTTCATTATATCCGCATATGTTGGCAATGTTTCATTATAAAGAAAATGAGAAATATATAAATCCAAATAATTAACTGATGCTAGTGCGGATGCAATCATTGTGGCAGCAGATCTAGGATTTAATTCTATAAAGTAAGGTTTATCTGCAACAATAAATTGAATATTTGAAAATCCCGGAATGCAATATAAATTATATATTTGTTCACAAATGTTTATTAGAGTTTTTTCCTTCTCAATAATACACTTAAAGGTTGTACCATCTTTACTGGCTAAACCGTATCGAGGAATAATTGAATGTGGTCTGCCCTGACAGTCGCAAAAAACGTCAATAGTATACATTTTACCCTCTACAAATTCTTGAGTTATATATTCATCAGAAAAAAACAAATAATCTTTCGGCAATTCAGATCTGTTTAATATTGATATTCCTCTACTGCAACTCGAAACTCTTTTTCTTTTTATAATTTTTGAACTTTTAGAATGCGAAAAGTCATTAGGTGACATGATTGTTTTTGGAACGTCAATCCCCCTTTGTTTTAATTCTTCAGTTGCAGAATGTTTATCCTTAAAAAGTTCAAATATATTATAACTAGGAATATGTTCATATAGCGCTTGAGGAATTTTATATTCTTTAAATAGAATCAAATCATCCTCTTCGGCTGAAATAATTATATCAATATTTTCTGATTTAATAATTTGTTGTATTCTTTCAATGTATTTATACTTATCGTCATTAATCTCAATATGATGGAATCTATCAACCAAAATACTTCCGCTAGAAAATCCTTTTTTTATTGAATCACATCCTACAATATAAAAGTCATAAAGTTGGGAATTTCGTAATAATTTGATAAAACTTCCTGCTGAAGCTTGATAAGAAACATGAGTAATTAAAATATTTATTTTTTTCATAAGATCTCCCATAATATTTTAGATATACTACGCTTTATCATAGTTAATTTAGTATTATCCTTTGTTCATTTACTTTCTTTATATTATACCGCTTCTATAACCGTAATTCAACAATTTATCCATTATTTTCCATC
>CATJCJ010000405.1 GCA_949738935.1 uncultured Eubacteriales bacterium
AACTTTTTAATTACTAAAATTATAATATTCATTTTTTAGATATAAATAGAAATACTCAATAAAGAATTTATTGCCGCTTTTACAAAAAATAATCATTATAATTGAACCTGATAATTAATTAAAAACTTAAAGAAAAATTTATAAATTATACAGAATTCTCTTTATAATTTCTTTCTATAATTGATTGTAGAAAAAATAAAAATTTTAATATTTTTTGTTTATACACAATTATTAATGGAGGATTTATATATGTTAAACTTTTTGATACAGTTTTTAAGGGACCCAAGAAATATAGGAGCCATAGCGCCAAGTGGAAAATTTCTTGCTGAAAAAATGATTAAACCAATTCAATTTAACAATGCGAAGTGTATTGTGGAATATGGACCAGGGACAGGCTCCTTTACAAAAGAAATAATTAGATACAAAAAAAAGGATACATTATTAATTTTAATGGAAACAGATAAATTATTTTGCATGCAGTTAGAAGATGAATTTGAGAAATATGAGAATGTATATATTGTAAATGATAGTGCTGAAAACATAAGTAAATATATGGAACAATATGGAGTTACCTCTGTAGATTATATTGTTTCAGGTTTACCTTTTACATCGCTTCCATCAAAAACATCACAGGAAATTTTCAATATTACAAATAAAATAATAGGCGAAAATGGGTATTTTATTACATTTCAATATAGTATGGCAAAGAAAAAAATGTTTGAACAATACTTTAAGTTTGTGGAGCGTTGCTTTGAATTTAGAAATTTTCCTCCGGCGTATGTGCTTGTTATGAAATCAAAAATATATAAGGAGTGAAATTATATGAATTTATCAAAAATGAAAATTAAATTATCAAGAATTATAATCAATATTATAATATCAAAAGCAACATTAATATTAATAATTATATGTTCATGTATAATAACATCACTATTTTCAATAGAAAGATATCAAATATTATTTATCGAAACAATCTTAACAAACGTTATTTTATGGATAATTAGATTTAGAAATAGAAAACAGCCGTTTTATTTTGGTAAAATAAAATTTAAACTTTGACAAAATAAAATTTGACGATATAATAAATAATATAAAATAAGAAAACAGAAAAAATAAGGTTACTTTCTTATTTTTATTAATTCTAAAACAGGGGAAATTTAAAAATGTTAAATGAATATATACTTATTGTGGACGATGATAGAGATATCAGAAATATGCTTGGAATTTATTTGGAAAATGAGGGTTATAAATTTATAAAATGTGATAACGCTGATACGGCAATGGATATTTTAAAAAAATATAAAATTACTCTGATTTTACTGGATATTATGATGCCTGGAATTGATGGAATAGAGGCGTGCATAAAAATAAGACAAAGCAATAAAATGCCTATTATTTTTATGTCCGCAAAAGCGGAAGATATGGATATTATTCAGGGACTTCCGGCGGGCGGTGACGATTATGGTACAAAACCATTTAATCCAATTCAAATGATGTCAAGGATAAAAGCTCAGATAAGACGATACAAACAATATAATGAAAGTAACTTCGATATATCAAAAAGTATGATACATTATGAAGACCTTGAGATAAATATAAAGAGCAGACAAGTATGGGTAAACGGAAAAGAAGTTCGGCTTACGTCTAAAGAGTATGAAATTTTAGAGTTACTTGTACAGAATAAGGGAACTATACTTTCTGTTCAGCAAATATATGAAAACGTATGGCGAGAGGAATTTTATTGTTCTGAAAACACGGTTATGATGCATATCGCAAATTTAAGAAATAAACTTCGAAATGAAGTGAATACTGAGGGATATATTAAAACAGTATGGGGAAGAGGATATAAAATATGAAAATAAAAAATTCGATTAACATTATTAGTGGATGTATTGTAAGCTTTTTAACAGGAAAGTTATTGATAACAGAAAGTAATTGTATTTCAGAAATTACAGGTATTACATGGATTTCTGATTTTGCTATAGTTTTTTCTATAATTTTTGGGATTATAATTCTAAAATATTTTATCTCTATGAAAAGTCAAAAGCTTATTGTTTATTATTTTTTGTCAATACTTATTTCAATAGCAACTGTAATTGCTTTTAATTATTTTTTTATTTTTCCTTTAACTGAACGGCTTAAATCAGTTTTTTCGGATTTTTTACTAGAAAATAAATGGAGCTCGCTTTATATGTATAATTTAGCTCTTATTCTCATTTTAGTTCTTATTCTCATTTTTTCTATTACTTTTTCTTTACTTACAAAACAAAAGGTGAAATATATTCAGTATATTTCCAAAGAAATAAAAAAATTTGAAAAAGAAGGTTTTGGAAAAACTATTAAGGTAATAGGAAATGATGAAATTACAGATGTTTGTATTAGTATTAATAATATGTCAGAGAAATTATTGGAAAAAGAAATTTATGAAAAACAAATGGAAATAAAGAAAAATGAGCTAATCACAAATGTTTCTCATGATTTACGAAGTCCTTTAACTTCTATTATAGGATATGTTGAACTTTTAAAAAAAGAGGGTGTGTCAAATCCTGAAAAGTTCAAAGAATATATTAATGTTGTAGACAGACGTTTACAAGGATTAAATTGTTTAATTAATGAATTATTTGAACTTACAAAGCTAAACGGCGCTGATGTAGAACTAAATCTTGAAGAAATAGATATAATCCTCTTACTAAAACATTTATTAAGTGAAAATGAAATACTTTTGCGGCAACAAGGGTTCACATTAGAAAAAACAATAACAGAAGAAAGTTTTGTAATGAATTTAGATATTAATAAAATTGTAAGGGTAATGCAAAATCTTTTTGATAATATTAAAAAATATGCAAAATGTAATTCAAAAGTTATTATATCCATTATTATTGAAAATAAAGTATTAAAAATTAAAATGACTAATCAGGTAAAAGAAAAAAATACACTTCAAGTTGAAAGTTTATTTGAACGATTTTATAAAAGTGATTTATCACGTAATGATATAGGAAGTTCTGGTTTGGGACTTGCTATTGTAAAAAGAATTGTTGAATTACACTCAGGAGAAATTAGTGCACAGATGGATTCGGATAACCTTACTATTCAAATTTTATTTTATAGTAGTGAAACTACTAAATTATGAATGACATATTTGGCAGATTACATAGCAGGAAATCTAAAAAAAGGTTCCTGCTATTTTTATGTTTAAAATCAGATGAAAAGGAGGAAAGTTTATTTGTCGTGTCCGCACTATGACATAAAAATAGTTCAGAGAAGCAATCATCAATCGGCTGTTGCGTCTGCCGCTTATCAAAGCGGCGAGAGATTGTTTTCTGAATATGACCAAAAACAAAAATACTATTCACATAAAAGCGAAATTGTTTATAAAGATGTTTTGCTGCCCGCTAACGCTCCGCCGGAATATAAAGACCGTAATATTTTATGGAACTCCGCTGAAGCGGCTGAAAAGCAATGGAACTCCCGGCTTGCCAGAAGAATTGTACTTGCTATTCCGAGAGAAATTCCAAAAGAGCAGTACGCAGATTTGATAC
>CATJCJ010000406.1 GCA_949738935.1 uncultured Eubacteriales bacterium
AACGGTTATTGCTGGGAAACGCCGGTTTTTGGTTAAAGCCCAGGCGGAGATTGGCTGCTTTGATGGTATGGAATTAGGGCCGACGGTGCAGCGAGAAGCAGTTTGTTGGGAGCCGGAAAATGAAATGGACAGGCTGTTTATGGAGCAGGTAAAGGCTGGTAAGGGTGTGCGGCACGACGTTATTTTGTCCGAAGAGGGCGGCCGGTTTTACCATGAGCAAAATCGGAATGTGATATTGGAAACGGAAGCCTTTGAACCGCCCAAGGGCTATTTCTGGGCGGACTATAAGACGCTTAATTTGCTTACGCAGGTAAATAACTGTCTGAATATTCAGTTGCGGAATTTGCTTTCACTTCTGGAGGTGTAATAAATGGAGAAGATAAAAATAGGGGTGTTGTGCCCTTCGGAGATTGCCTTTCGACGTTTTTTGCCAGCTTTGCAGCAAAGTCAGTATTTTGAATATATTGGGGTGGCGGTGGCTGCGGCCGGAGAGTGGTTTGGCGAGCCGACACCAGAGCAGAAAGAAGCGGAGCAGGCTAAAGCCCAAAAATTTGCAGACTCCTATGCTGGCAAAATATTTAAAGGCTATGGCGAGTTGCTGAATGACCAAGATGTGGAGGCGGTATATGTTCCTCTGCCACCGGCCTTGCATTATAATTGGGCTAAAAAAGCTTTGCTGGCTGGTAAGCACGTTTTGCTGGAGAAGCCCTTTTGCACCAATATGCAGGATACGGAGGATTTGCTGAATTTGGCGGCGGAGAATCATTTGGCGGTGCACGAAAATTATATGTTTGTATATCACTCCCAGCTGACTTGGATTAGGGAGCATATGGCGGAGATTGGTGAACTTAGGCTTATCCGCATTGATTTTGGTTTCCCTTTCCGGGGCGCTAACGATTTCCGCTATAATCGGGAGTTGGGCGGCGGCGCTTTGCTGGATTGCGGCGGCTATACATTGAAGCTGGCCGGATATTTTCTGGGGAATAGCGCTAGGATTACTACCTCGCAGCTGAATATGCAGCCGGAATTTGGGGTGGATATTGGGGGAAGCGCTACCTTTACCAATGACCAGGGACTAACTGCTCAGGTAGCTTTTGGTATGGATAACAGCTACAAGTGCAGTCTGGAGCTTTGGGGCAGCAAGGGAACGCTTTATACGAACCGAGTATTGACCGCACCGGTTGGCTATGAGCCACAGGTGATAATTAAGACTGGCGATAAAGAGCAAGTCTACACCTTGCCGGCCGATGACAGCTTTGGTAAGTCAATCGCTTATTTTGGGGAGTGTATTGAAAACGAAGCCCAGAGGATAGAGCATTATGCCGAGATTAGGCAGCAGGCACAGCTTGTGGCGGAGATTAGAGAAAGGAAGTAATTAAAATGCAGGTTACGGAATTGGCATTACCGGGAGTTA
>CATJCJ010000407.1 GCA_949738935.1 uncultured Eubacteriales bacterium
CTATATTGCCAAACCAAATCCTGTGTTCCCACTATAATATTATCATTTTCAAGTATTACGCAAACACCATGACTATCCCAATTAGCATAACACAAAAATGATATCACACCATTTTCTATGAACAGAATTTCATCAATACCAATATCTTCTAAAGTCTTATTTATCGAAATCAAGTATTTATTTAGCTCCTTTTTAGATTTACTAATTAATACATCAAAATTTTCAATTAATTTTCTATAAGAAATTTTCTGCAAATCATTAGGAACTTCATTTTCATAAGCTGACACTCTTATCTTTATATTTGTTAATTTTCCCCATATACAAAGTTTTTCATATTTAACCCATCCCAAATTAAACTTCATTTCACCAAAAACATCAGCATTAATCATTAAATATTATCCTCCCTAATTATTTATTGATTTTATTTCCGCAACACCGCCCGAATGAGATATATTTCCATGAACCTCTCTGGGAACTTTCTGCATAGTTTTACAATCATTACACTCGTGCCATGTATATTTATTATCTTTCATCCATTCTTTAATTTCCAATTTAGAATATCCTGTCTGTTCTGAAAGTTTTTCTGTAGCCTGATCAAAATTTCCACCTTTTCCAAATCTAATTTCTGTAAAATTATCAATTTTCACATCACCTTTTGAGACTTCTGAAAAATCAGGCTGTCCATCTTTAAAATTTACTCCATCAATATTATATTTTTTATCAATTTCATTCCATGATAATTTATCAGGATTGGTTAATGGATTAACAGGTGTAAAATTTTTATCAGGAACCCATTTAGAATTTCCTCTTTCTCCTTCCCAATTTCCTCCGTTTCCTTCAATAGGACAAGCTCTTACTTTTTCAATATCAACAGCAATAGGTCCGTCAAGCATATCAATATCTTTGCAAATGTTTTTAAGGTTTTTTGTAATTTCTGATAATTTACATTCTGAAACAGAATCTACTTCTGAAAATATATTCATTAAACCAACCTCCCGCCTAAAATAAATCTTCTCCACCCGCAATAAATATCTGTCTTTTCCGGATTTTGATTAACAAAAAAATTCATAAAACACTGAAACACGCTCAATTTTAACTCATCACTCAAGCCATTATAATTTTTTTCAATAACTTCATTAAATTTTAAATTTAAGTTTTCAAAATTCTCAGCTGAATTTATAATACTTTCAATGTTGTTTTTATCACTTACAATACTTGAAACAAGCTTAGAAAGGTCAGTAAAGTTTGTAAATTCAGTTATATGAGCTTTACCTCTTTCCTTATATTCATTTAAAGCCTTATTAATAATTATTTTATTTTGTGTTGAAATATTTACTTTATTGATATTATCTTTTATAAAGTCAATATCAGGTTCAATTTTTTTAACAGTACGCTCTTTAAGCAAAAATTTAAGAGTTTCCAAAATAAACTTTTTCTCATCTACAGTTTCAATTTTTTCTGAAACATAATTATATTCAAAATTCACATCAAATTTATTTATCTTACAAAGTAAAGGCTCAAGCCAATCATTTTGATAAATAACGGCAACACCCTTTTGAAGTTTGGAAATTTCATCAATTTGAGAATCTGAAAGAGCTGCCGCCTTTCCCACAATCCTTCTATCGCCCTCATCAGGAAGACGCATTATAATTTTTGTATTTGTATTTTTTATTGCTGAAATGTCAACAGAAGAAGGAGATTGATCCGCAATAATAAAACCTTCTCCATATGTACGCATTTCAGCTATTGCGTTTGAAATAAGTTCCACAGATTTTCCTGAAATATTTGGATTTTCAGGATTCTGTTCAAAACTTGTTCTTTTTAGAATATTATGAGCTTCTTACAAAACAGTAATATGTCTCAAAGGCATATTCATTTCTTTTGTTTCAGACATTCAATATTCGCTTAACCTCATTACAATAATACCCATAATAAGCGACTTTGTTTCTATGGAGCCAACTCTGCTTAAATCAATAATAACATTCTCATCAAATAAATCAGAATTTTCAATTTCATCTGTGACAAAAATTAAACTGTTTAATCCATTTGTAAGCGATTTAACTCTTGTAACAAGAGAACCTATATAATTACTTTTAACTTCATCAGAATAAGCCGATTTTTTTATTACATCATTGAGATTATCTAATAAATCCACAAAGTTAGGATAAACTATTGGCGAATTCAAATTTTCTGATGTTGTTAAATTCCAGCCGCAATTTTCATATGATTTCAAAATAGCGTCTTTTAATATAGCAGGCATTGCTGCATACATAGGCCAACAGACATTAAAAATTTCGATAAGTCTGTCAATATGTTCAAAAACATGTATTTCACTCGGAAACTTAAAAGGATTAATTTTAAGTATATTACTATATTTAGGATTTGTACCCAATACAGTCGCCCTATCCCCTAATATATTTTTGTACTCACCTTTAGCTGGAATTTAATACCTTTTTTCATCATTTCCGAGAGAATATTATAAATAGTATTAGATTTGCCTGAACCTGTAGAACCTGTAATAAAAGTATGTGATGAAAGGCTGTCCACGTCAATACTTAAAGATAAACCATCACCTTTTCCCATATAATAAAGTTCTCCTATTTCGGCGCAATTCTCCTCGTTTAAAACAGTATTTCTTCCAAAAGGAGCCATTTCAACAACAGTAAGCCCCTTAACAGATTTTTTAGGAATACCCATTTGTATAGATAGTTCTTTCCCATTTATTACAGAAGCCGGTGTCACTGTAATTTTATTTTCACAGTCTAAATAGAATTTAGGGTGTAGAAAAGATTTTATATATTTAAGAATTGTATTAACTGTTTCATTACTGCTAAACATATTTTTCTTCCAAGTATTAATTTGTGATGATTCAATAAAAGAGTCCTCACCTCTCATAAGCGCGTTGTAATTACTTGAAACAGTAAGAGACTGTTCATAATTATCCGCAAGTACATACGCAGCGCACTCAAAAGCGCCGAAGATTTCACACATATCAAGCCTTTTTATATTTATATCAATTTTATCTAATAAATCATTTATAGTTTTATTTTCATAAGACAGTTGCAAACTCATTGACGAGCCTACAGCCTTTGACTCCGAAAATGACTTTGAATTGCTATATCCATCTGTTTTAGAATTATTTGTTCTATATGATTCTCCATTTGAAAAACCTCTTGACTTATTTGATGATATTCCGGTATTTACACCAATTCCAAAAGGGGTAAATGATATTCCAGCGCTTACACCAAAACCTGAACTATTAAAATTAGATCTTGATGTCGTTCTTGAAATACCATCAGTAATCGCTTTGCTCATTCCCTCTGTTCTTGAGTTAGAAACATTAAAACTCTCATTTTCATTAACCGTAAATATGTTCCTTGAAAACATACTAAGTTGAGTATGTAACATTTCATAACCTGTTTTTATATTTCGTATCTGACTTTTACTCAAAGGGTCCGCAATCATTATAACTGTATATTTTTTACCTATCGTTGAGTTTACTAAATTTTCAATTCCTTGAACATAAGAAGTAAAATCTTTATCATTTTTATCTCTCAACGCGACAACGCCGGAAATGGAAGATATTGAGTTTATATTCTCATTAAATATATTTTTTCTTATTCGCTCCATCTCGCCATTCCCCATTTCTTTCAATTCTGAACCAGCAAAATTTCCTTCAATAGCGCCCGAAAAAGCGTTTGCTGAACCACTTCTTATTTCATTATTGATTTTGTTATCAGCTTTATACTTTTTTGATATTATTCCTATATAATAATTTATACCGTTTTCATCACTGTCAATTATTGTGGCTAAAGTTCCGTCAACAGAAGATACAACATTAATAATAGTAGTAAGTCTGTCCAAAAATTTTTCGTTTTTATTAAGAACTAGCTTTTCAAGTTTATAAAACTTTCCGCATTTTGAAATATCAATACTTTCTTCTTCAAAAGTAAGCGGTACGATATCCATGTTTTCAAGTTCCTCAAAATAGCTTTTGTTTATAATTTTTTCAGCGTTTCTAATAGCAGAATTAAGCCGTGGCTCTTCTTTCTTTTTTTGTTCCTCAATCGATCTATATCTGCTTTTCACAAATACTCCTCCCTAAATACATTTTTCCGCGTCTTCCAACTTTGAAATATATGTTTTATAATTTTTAATTTCCTTTTCCTTATTTTCAAGCTTTTCAACAATCTCAGCAAATTCATTTTCAATATTTTCAAGAAAATCCTTCTGAATATCTTCTTGTACTTTTTTAAGGCTTTCTTTGAAATTTTTGACGCTTTTTTCAAGCTCGCCAATCATAATATCAAAAAAACCGTCAATAGCTTTTGCTAAAGCGTTTCTGAGGTCACTTTTTTCAGAATAAGATGTAATCTCACCCGAAAAATCAGCGACTAATTTATCAATAGCTGAAGATGAATCAACCTTAATTATTGGAAACTCTATTTTATTAATAACATTCTCAACCATAATTTTGAAAAGCGCAGTATCATATTTTTCATCACCCAAATTAAAATTATCTGTCACAACATTCAAAAGTTTTCTTCTCATTTCCTTATGGTTTATTGCTTCATTAAATATTCCCTCGACATATTTTGTCGCATCTAATACAAAATTTCTTAAATTATCAACAGCATCCGCAACAGCAAGATAAGTATAGCTTTCCTCATAAGTATAATACTCTGTTCTTGAGCTTCCCCAAGTCCATAGTTTATACCATGTAGAAGTGGAAACTTGATATTTTTTTAAATGAGTTTTTGTACCTGTTTTTTCATCAATACTATAATACTCCTTGCTTGCCGTTCTTATTTCACCGGAAGCTTTTACTTTTTCACTTTCCAATTTTGCGTACCACTCTCCGAACGTGGCTATAATTTGAGACTTAATATTGTCAATTTGACACTTCATTGCCTGTTTTTGTTCTAAAATTTCTTCTTTTTCATTATCGGACAACATAATAAGTTTTCTGTTAGCTTTATCTCTAAAAGAATTAAGCTTTGCGATAAGTTCTTCTTTTCCTTTGGGAATAAAATTTTTTGACCTTTCCTCAAGTATTTTTTCCTTTTTCTCCACTACAGAATTAAATACTTCTTGAACAGCGGCAAAATTTCCAAGTCTTTTTAAATCTTCAAATACATTATCAGAAAATTTTGAGATTGCTTTAAAAACATTTTCTTCCTCACTGTTATACTCACTTGTGTCCTTATTTGACATATTATAAGCCATAGCGGAAATAAGTATAGGCTTAGAGCAATCTTCAATTATTTTTGCAATAGTATCTTTTGGTCTGCTTTTTACAAATTTATTAACCAGTTCTTTAGCACTATTTTTAAGCCTTTTCTTTACAATTTCACAGGCGTCAGGGACATTGTCCGCTTCATCTTTATCAATATCATCAATATCATCAAAAGGACTGTATTCCGACACATTTTTTTTGCTTTTAAAACATCTCTTACAACACTGTCATATTTGCTTCCAATAAGTACAAGTTTTTCCACACCCTTTTGAGGAAGCTGAGTAAAAAGCAGTTCCCAATCACTTTTATCAAGAAAACTTCCGGTTTGACTTAAAAAGAATACAACATCACAAATTTCTATAAATTCTTTTGTTTTTGATGTTCTTGAAGCGATAGGGTCATTAAGACCGGGAGTATCAACAATAGAAATATCCTTAAAATACTCACTGTTAAGATACAAAACAACATCTTTAACAACAGGCGTAAACATTCCATCTTCTCCCACATAATTATTAAGCTGCGATATAAGAGCGTCATATGTATCAAATTTTATCTGTTCTTTGCCTTTCTCAAGATATTCTGATGAATTTATCCCTCTTTCTCTAACCATTTCAAGTATTTCTCTTGCCGAGACATATTCAGCTCCGTCTTCTTCAACAACAGCGTTATCCCTTATTCTTTCCCATTCTTCCGGAGTATAATATTCTACTTCTATTATATTTTCCTCTGAATATTCCATTTTTGTAAGAGTAGCTGTCTTTGGGGTAGACGCTTTAGGAAGAACTTCTTTTCCGTCAAAAAGCAGCGTATTCAAAAAAGAGGATTTCCCTGCTTTAACTTGTCCTATAACGCCTATATTCAATTTGCGGTTTTCTTTAAAAAATCGTTTGTCTTTATTTTAAAATTAGCAATAAGCGTTTTTAAATCCTTGATATCTGACTCACTTCCAAACTCCTCAAGCTCAAATATTATATTCTCAATTTTTTCAGTAAAATCATTAAATTCCTTTTCTGTTTTGTTATTCGCGAATATATTCATTTTTTTAACCCCTCCATTCACGATTTAAGCATTTAGAATTTCCAATCAATAACTTGATTACTTTTACCCATATAATCTTGATTAAAATTATCATAAATGTAATTGGAAGATTCCGAACCATTTGCTTTAAAATTTATAAAATTACTATTAGTTTCTTCCGAATTATACAAATTAATAGCATATAAAACTTTTATTTCATCAGCGTAACCGTAACAACTGCACTTATTAAATTCATTATTTTTTATACTAGAATTTATAGCTGTTATTATATAAGCAAAATGCTTGTCATTACTATAAGAACTTTCACTTTTAATATTACACGATAAAAATTTACAGTTATACATCTGACATTTTGTCATCAAAACAAGATTAATGTAAGTATCTATCCTACTATTATTATTTGTTTTTACAGAACAATTTTCAAAAACTGTATTAATAATATCAACTTTTTTAAACAAAAATAAGCCTGTCCTACTTCTTAAACCTTCTCCGTTACATTTAATAAATCTACAATTTTCAATTTGACCTTTACTCATTGATATAATATATCTGTTTGATGTACAATTTTTAAACAAACAATTTTTTAATTCTCCTTCATTAATGCCCAAAAATATAAATGTACGCTTTAAATCATAACCATATTTCCAAAATTTAAATTATAAATCATCTTTATCATCTTTATCAAAATTCATTTTATCAATTAAGTTTTTATCAAAAAATAATTGATTATTTACATCGTTTGTATATATATAGTCAGTCATATTTTCTTTTTTGACTATATATTCTGGAGTATGTGTATTTTTAAATTCACAGCCAATAAAATGAACTTTTGATTTTATACTTAAAAACCCTCCAATATCATCAAAAACACAATTATAAAAATAAAATTCTTTACCGTACTTATCTAAAATAATTTGCTCATCTATGTGTTTAAATTCTTTATTAAAAATATATATAGGTTCTTTTAAGTTTTTAGCTTCTTCCCAATTATTAACAATAATGCCCTCAATTTTAGTATTCAAATACCCTATTAAAAATGGTGTGTTCAATTCTTTTATTTTCAGTACAGCCATATCATCACATATAAGAATATTCTTTGCGCAAACACATAAAGTTTTAAATTTATCTTTTGATATATCAAATAATGAAAGTATATTTCCCAGCAAAGACATTTCTCTGTCTTCTTGTTTTCCTGAAATATTCGCAAGAATCAAACAATCAATAATAAATATATCAAGCAAATCGCCCTTAAAGTTTTCCGATAAGTCAATTAAAACTTTTTCGTCAATAACATTTGACTTACTTAACAACTCATTTATAGAAGTATCTTTTAAATCTGCCGCCATAGCAATTTCGCCAAAATGAAATATCTGTTTTTCTCTTATTCTTCCATCATCTGTTTCATTTATAAGACAGCCCAAAACAATTAAATAAACTTTCTTAATAAAATCTGATTGTTTCGTGATTATATGATTTTTAATAGGCTTTATCAGCTTATTTTTCGCAAGCGTTTCAAAATCAAATCCATTGTGCCCTTTTTTTTCATTTTCTTTTATAGAGCATAACTCATCATATATATTTTTTACTTTATCTATCAATTCAGAAATTGTATTCATTATATTTCCTCCTGACTTTGAAATTTAATATTCTCTTGCTTAATATCAATATTCTCTTTTATCACACTCAAAAGTTCTTCCGCGTATTCACTTCCCCCGGAATTTTTATTAAACGCCGGTTTAATATCAGAAAAAGTATCTATAAGTATATTGAGCATTGATGAATCCATTTTAATACCTTTAGCTTTTCTGAATTTTTCAAATATCTCCAAAGGATCGTTTACATTATCTTTAATCAAATCAATCTCCGTAGGTTCGGGCATATCAATACCAACAATATCGGAAATCCTCTTTATTTCTGTAAAAAAATCATTTTGCAATTCTTTAAGTTTTTTAATCATATCTTTTAAACTGATTAAATTTTTTTGAGAATTTTTACCCATAAGCTGTAAAGGTTCAAGTATCTCAGAATCTAAATCTTCTGCCATAAGTTTTGTTATTGACGTATTAAGCCTTGTAAGTTCCCTGCTTTCCTCATTTACTCTATCATCATAAAAACTTTTACAGCGTACGAACAGCACTTTAAAATTCCTCGCGAAATTAGATTCATACACCCTTTTATTCCATATCTCAATCTGATTCTTTATTTTTTCACTGTCATAACCATATGGTTCAGTATTTGAAAACGATAATACGTCAACATACTGTATATCCCCTTTATATCAAGAGTTGCTTTTATTTTTTCAGAAATCTGCTTTAAATCTTTTTTAGGCTTTTTATCGGCTTTACTGAGTATAATTAATTTAGGTATATCTTTTCTTAATGTATTAAGAAATTTAATATCTTCTTCTGTTATAGTTCCCGAATCAGCTTGTACAAACCATAAAATAAAATTGCTTGAGTTAAGCTGCCCTCTCGCGATTTGTTCATCCGTTTTGGCTGAATATTCCACATCATCAGGATTTGAATAACCGGGTGTATCAAGAAAAGCTATATTTGAATACTTTTGTTTAGGCGTTGAAAGAAATATACTTTCCAAAATATGGCCAAGAGAAATATTCTCTGTTATAATATTCCCATCGTCATTCTCAATTTCTCCAAAACCATGAGCTATTTTTGGCAATTGTTTTGTTTGAATCTCGACTTTCGTGTCAAATATATTTATTCCTAAAACTTTATAATTTTCACCATTTACAATATATGTAGGAACTGATGTTGAAGGTTTAATACCTTCCGGTAAAGCCGATTCGCCGTTTAAAGCGTTCAGAAAACTGGATTTACCGCTTGAGAATCCTCCGCCAAGAGAAATAATATTTTTGCCTATAAGCTGGTCATAAAGTATAAAATTTTTGAATTTCTCATATTCAGATTTAAAATCCTTATAGAGTTCATAATAATCAGCGGGAACGTTTTTCTTTAATGTTTCTGGTATCTTATCATTTATAATTTTCTCAATCTTTTTTAAATCCACTTTCATCTCAGGATTTTTATCCTGCTTAATGACATTGCATAATAATTTAAAATTTTTTATTAGTTTTTCATTAATTGCATCCATAGCGAGCTCCTCCGTTTATTAATATTATACTTCCGTTAGTTCTTTTAGATAATTAATTACATTATCTATATAGTCTGTCAATTCTTTAATACTTTTTTCCACATTATAATCTATTTTCATGTCAAGCAATGTAATCTTACAACCATTTACAAACATCATATTACAAAGATGTTGTATCTGATTTAAATCTTCCAGCATCTCACAGTACACATCATCATCATCAGTTATTGTAAGATACTCGTCAGTTTTTCCCTCAATTTCCTCACATATCTCCTCAAAATTATCTATATCACTTTGAAACTCCTCCAATATTTCAGAATTTAAGTAAGGTATTGTTTCTCTAATACTGATATTTTTATTTCTAATTTCTATTAATTTAGTTTTAACTGTCTCAAGAATTTTTTTATACTCTAAAACTTTAAGAATATAATAATTACTAAAACCATTTTCGCTATAATTATTAAAATAAAACCTGAAATATTTAAAGTCAACATTTTTGGGCCTTGATAAAACAGCAATAAGATAATTCTCTCCATTTTCATTTATTACTAACTGCGCAATTCTAAAAAAGTATTCAAACCATCTTTTGTCTAAATAAATTATTTCCGCCAAATTACAAATGAAAGCAATTTCCTCATCATTTATTTCAGAATCTATATATGACAATAAAGTAACATCACAAATAAAAGTATATATTATTTTATTATTTATAAAATCATATTTAAAGTTCTGAAGCTGTTTATTAAAGTCCTCATATTGGTATTTTAAAACCTCATTCTTTTCTATTCCAATACCTCGACGCATACTTTCCAAAAATAGAATCTCATTTTCATTTAAATTACCGTCACATATTCCACAATTATAAAGCATTGAAATATATATGCTTTTAATATATGTATCTTCATTACATAAAGGGTGCTTGTTAAAAAAATCTTGTCTGATTTTTAGCTTTTCAAGAAAATTATTTTGCATAAAAATTAATTCCTCTCTATCGTCTGTTTTTAATTATTTTACTAAATGAATTATCCTTTTTTTGAATTAATGATTTTATATTATTGTTTAAATCTTCATATTGACTTTGTCTGGTTTCTTTAAAAATATCATTTTCTGTGATATTTTCCATAACAATGCCAAACTTTTCACCAATTATATTTAGTTCATCAAAAAATTCACCTTTAAGTTCATTTAATATTGTTTTCATATTTTTAAGTTCTAATATATTGTTTTTTATATCTTGAATAAGTAAACTCAATCCTTCAGCAATATTTTGTTCTTCAATCAATAAAATAGCTTGATTCAATCTATTAAGTCTTTTACACTCATCTTCTATGTTTTAAATATACCTAAACGTACCCCAATGCATTGAAATATACCTAAAATATCAATTTTTTAATAAAAAATTATGAAATATATCAAGATGTTCTAAA
>CATJCJ010000408.1 GCA_949738935.1 uncultured Eubacteriales bacterium
ATTAAAACTGCTTTTTCTAAAATAACATCATCTGATTGTATTGGGTGGTTTTCTGCTGTTGGCTTGAGGCAATAATTTGTTGGATTGCTATAAATATAAGACTGTTGGAGCGGTTATCGCCTTTTACGACAACGTCCTCATAGTCTTTTGGAGCTGTTATTTCCTTGTTATTTACCGCGAAAATCTCATCGACATCAGCGCTTATAAGTATGTCATAGCTGCTTCTCATTTTTACCGCCTCCAGTTAATTTGCCCTTTATATAGTCTTTCTCCTCGTCTGTGAGTTTTACATAGCTTTTCAGAATATCCTCCAAAAGCTCCCCTCTGGCAAGCTTTATTTTTATCCCGCAAATCATAATTTTCATTTTACTTTCCATCGTCATTATAAAGCGCCTCCTAACATATCCGCCGAAATCTCAAGCAATATCTCAAGCTGCTCGTTTTTCTCCTTTTCGAGCTTTTCTGAAAAGTTTATCTGCCCCATAGTAATCGCTATTATTGATGTTACACTTTGAGGGGATGTGTTATTTTCCTTTTGCGTAACCTCGTCTTTAATCTCAAGCCCAGCGAAAAGAGTATAGTCCGAATAAACAAATCCGTTGCTTTCATTATCAGCACAAACGGTTATTTCAGATATTTTGCTCTCATCTGAAAATAAACTCATCACCTTATTTGGCGTGATATTATCGGCGTTAAAATTAAATGTCAGACAGTCCCTTTCCGCTCCTTTCACAAACCTTAACGCACCTAACACTGAAAGGCACTCAGCCTTTTTCCCATCTTTAAAAATCAAAGTATTCATATAGCATTTTCCTCCCTACAATTTGATATCGTTTATTTTTATATTAACGCTTGACGATATATAATTTTCTCCGCAGCTCTCTAACGACAAACATATCCGCAAATACCCATCGCTTGTCATAATAAGATCAACAGTCTGCTCTCCTCGCTCTATTTCAGTACGGAGAGAGGCAGACACGCTATTGCTTGTATCGTTTGAGTTATACGCTGTCATAAAGCACATTTGACCATACGCGTCGTTAAATTTTTCTTCTTCCTCAGACAGGTCAAGGTCAGCGAAAAAGGTAATTTTAAAGGTATCGCCTCTTAAAAATTTTATAGTGGAGCAGAGAGTAACCTCTGACACACCTACACCGCTTGAATAGAGCCACTTTTCACTTAAAGGACTGAAAGTGTTTCCGACGGCGGAAAGCATAGAATTTGTCGAGCTTCCACCGTGCGCTAAAGATACCACTCTCCACATATTTTTACTTAAATCTCTTGATGTGAAAACCTCTCTCGCAACATTGTTTACGCCGAGGTATTCGCTTTGTACCTCCCTTGCCACGCCATTCACGCCTATATACTTTTCTTTTATCTCTCTCGCCACATTGTTTACACCTATATATTCAGACATAAAACACAGCCTCCTAATATTTTATAAGCACTTCATTATTAGCAAGGGCAGTACTTCCCGCTGTCACACTTCCCGATGTTATCCTATGGGTTGAGGTGTAAGCGTTTGCGTATATAGCCTTTGTCTGCCAATGGTGCTCGCCCCCTACAGAGCTAAACCCCTCAAAATCCGCAATAAAAGAAGGTATATTGTTGCTTAAGGAGCTGTCAACAGTAACCTCAACAGATACATTTGAGGAGTTTTTAGCCGCTTTTAAATATATTGCGTCGCCATTTAAGCCGACATAATCAATCTCATCAAAAAAAGCCGTATCACCCTGTAATACATTTTGAATTACATCTATCATAACTAAACTGTTTGCGTAACCGTTTGGTATGGTTATCCTAAAAACAATGACCTGACGATTACTTTCTCCGTTATAAGCGTTTACTGTCACTAATAAAGTTCCGCAGCTGTAGTTATCACTTCCGGAACGGCTGTAGGTACTTTCCGCTATTCTGTACAGATAATCATTAACAAGAGAGGTATTAAGGCGTGTTTTATAGCTTTTTGTGTTTTTAATCCAAGAGGCTGTACCGCTGCTTCCTCCATATCCCAATATATCATAGCTGCTTCCCCCGCTCGGTATATGCTTATAGCCTGAATAAGTCGGGTGTGTATAAGCTGTCTCATTTCCCCATCTCGCCGTACCATCGGAAGACCATCTTAATATCTGCCCCGCACCGCCGCCTGATGGAATGTGTTTATTGCCTGACGTCGTTGGGTGAGTATATCCGCTTTCATTTGCCCATTGCGCCGTACCCGCTGATGACCATTTCAATATCTGCCCCGCGCTTCCTCCCGACGGAATATGCTTATATCCCGCCGTAGTAGGGTGGGTATAGTAATTAAGTCCGAGTATTCTTTGATAAATGTCTTTTATGACCAAATCAAGGTCTTTCTCATAAAATGTCAGCGAACGGTTTGTTGTTGGATTTGAAACAGAAAAAGCGGGCTGATATATTCGCGGGGTTGTGTTAATTTTCATCCACTCAGACCAGTCAGCGGCTATATATTTACTGTCGTCAGACGGGTCTTTGGTTACCGTATATCCTCTATTCCTATAGGTCGTCGTTTCCGAGGCGGATATATTAATCCTTTCGTGACCGCTTCTCATATAAACTATTAGATTCCAACCGCTTGAGCTGTTCACCTTTCCGTGAAAAGCCTGCTCGATTATAGCTATCTGTGTTCCATAAGCCCTTGTTGACGGCAAGTATATAATGTGGTATTCCCTGCCGTTTATAGGACTGTATGGGCTTGTGTGAGTCCTTGTAATATAGCCTACGGGAAATAACGGGTCGTTCATTACAGCGTCGCTTATTCCCTCGACATTTCTGACTACTCCCGTATCGGCGGGTATAGCCTGTAAGCCAAAGGATAACGCCCTTATAGCCATATCAGCGTAAGGCACTTTCATCGTTTGGTTTGGTATACCAAAATTGAACCAATATTTATTTGTGTCAAAGCCTGTTAATCTTGCCTCGTTCTCTGTTACTTGTTTCGGCGTTATTGAGGCTACATCGTTTACTCCGTTTGTATCTTTCAGCGTTACGCCGTCCACATCAAAAATACGAAGCTTTTCAGCGTATTTGCTTCCTATCTCCTCCCAAGCAGACCAATCAAGCCCGCCTGTATCGTCATCAAATCCGTAGCAATATCTTATAAAGACCTTATAGGCGCCCTCCTTAAAAGCCATTTGCTCAACATACCCTCCTGTATCGGAATTAACCACTAACAGTCCGTAATAACCTCCGCCATAAGGAGAGTTAGCGCAAGAGCGCATTGTATAAATCCCCGCGTTAATCACAGCATTAAAATCACCATTAGATATAACAGAAGCGGCGGCAAAGTCGGACGCTGATTTTCCTCCGAGCTTTGAGGCGTTTACATTTTTTAAATCCGCTCCATTATTATGATTGTGCGATTTATCAGCTTTGTTTGAATTGATGTTTGATATCGCCGTTGTGTTTTTATGCACCTCACTATCCAGCTTATCCATATTGGCGTTTATATCGGCAATGTCCGCCACATCTGAGTAATCAGGCTTATTAAGTTTTAGATTTGTGGTTTTCTGCATTATTTCACCTCCATGTTAAATTTGTTCAGCGTAAATATTTCTGTTTCCTCGCACACAACATTTTCATAGCCGTTATTCAGCTTAAAGCCTGTAACGTCGTTCACTCCAAGACTATTTACAGCGATATTCAAGAGCTTTGCGTAGCTTAACTCCTTTTTACGGAAATTTATTTGTGAAAGGTAATTTGTTATGTCGTTTTTGATGTTTAAGAGTGTTTTTTCGTCTGTCTGCGTATTGTCAAGCTCCACTCTGCCGCCAATGTTTATTTGCTTAATTCCTGCGCTCTTGACCTCGCATATCGCACCGATTGGGGCGGTTCCCGAACCGTCTCCGTTCTTCAAAGGGTCTATATACTCCTGAACCAAATCAACCGTGGCTTTATCCGCCGCCTCTCCGTTGTCACCGCAAATATAAACATTTACTTTATTATTAACCGTCGTATCTCTTACAGCCTTTGCCCCTCCAACGCCTACACACTCAGTCGCCCATAAAATATAATGGGCTTTATTTCCGCTTGTGGCGGGCATTGACAGTCTTAAATGATAACGCTCTCTTAAAGCCTCGTCCGTTTCCTCGTCTGTGCCGCCCTCTATTGGTTTTGGATTTGTAATACTTTTTATATTGGCGTTTGAGGTGACCATTGAGGTGACGGTATTCGCTGTGGTGTTTCCTATCTCTCCCGCTTCTGTGGCTGCTATGTGTATATAGGCTTCGCCTTTTACCTCTGTGTCTGATGTGATTTCATACTGTATTCCGTCAGCTGAAACAAGAGTACCCGCATAAAGCATTCCGTTTCCCGTTACCTCAATATAGCCTTCGGCTTTTTGCGCCTTTTTTCTTTTAATATCAGTCCATTGCAGAACATAAGCGTCCAGCTCGTCACCTTTTAGGTTGTCAACATTCATCTTTTCCGCCGTATCGGTTAAAAGCCTTAGAAACTCATATATTTTAAGAGCGAAAGACTTAAACATCTCCCAAAGCCAAGTACCTTTTATTTTTGAATAGGTATCAGGCATTTCATCAAGCAAGTCAGACTGAATATCCGATATTTCCTCATTGTATCTCAATCTATATCACCCCGTTTCAGTGCTTTACCGAAAAATTTTCCCACTTCTTATACACGTCGATATAAGTTTCGTTTTTATCCCCGTTATGGGTTATCTCATAATACATACCATCGGGAAACACCGTACCCACAAGAGCCTTGCTGTTGTTTAGAATTTTACAGCTCCAAACTATAAAAACATCATCGGTTGATATTCTCCCGTTTTTGCTTTTGTCGGCGTGCTTATTAAAATACTCAACGACTGTTTTCTTGCAGAATTTTATAAATTTATCGCTCATCATTTTTAATCCCTCAATTCAGTATTACAGTTTTGTTCTCAGCGTCCCACTTAATATCTCTGCCTGTTTCCTCCGCCAAATCACGGACATAGCAATAAGCCGAACCGTTATATATCTCAGTGTGTATATCAAGGAGCTTTCCGTCCGCCGTTACTCTTTTTTTGGCGGCGTTCCAACCGACCTCTATACCTAACATCTGTAGGACGTCTCTCGCTCTTACAAGATTTCGCCCCTCGACGTTTACTCCGCTGATATTTGCTTTTGTGTTTCCAACCTGTGTTTTTACCGCCTTAAACTCAAACTTTAATTTGCTTTCAGGAGGTGTGCTTTCTGTCAAAAATATATATTCCTTAAAACTTACATTGCATTTGATATTTTCCGCTCTGTCGAAATAATACTTAAAACTGCTGATTGACACAGCGATATTTAGAAGCTCGTTAATACCGTCGGTTATAACAATTCGCATAGGTATTTTGCTATCGGACACGTACATTAAAAGATTAAGAACCTCAATACCCGTATCTTTGGCAAAGTCATAGGGCTTTGTTGGCAGGAATAAATCCATAGAAAAACTCCTCGGCTTTTTATTTCCGAGGAGTGTTAATGTTTTGGTGTGTGTTGTAAATTCATCATTTGAAAGCTCTTGTAATATTTCCGGCAGCTTATCGGGAATAACTGGAGCTTCCACCACCTTTTCATTGTTATTATAGCTGAAAAATATTCTAATCGAAGTCATCGTCAAGACCTCCTAAAATCGTGCCCGCGACACTCTGCGACACGCTCTCCCAAGTGTAAGGCTTTACGGCTCCCCAAGTAACCTGTTTCATTTCTCCCCAGTTGATATGCTCATATTCAAGGGTCATATCAAGGTGATAGGGTATCATCGTTTCAAGGCTTCGCTTCACAACGCCTAAAAACTTATTATTCTCAACCCGTAAAAAGCGGATAATGACAGTCATATTCTCAAAGCCGATTTCAACAAGCACACCGTTTACGGAGTTAGCGGCGTTTTCCAAAAGTTCTTTTGTCGCCGTTCCCGTGCCTAAAAGCCTTGTTCTTACATAAGCCCGTCTTTTGTCAATATCGTCAAGTCTTTTGCTGATTGCCATTTCTTTTTCTTTAAGCTCCAAATACCAGTCGGCGGAGTCAAGAAAAATTTGTTTATAAAGGTCGTCTATTTTGTTTTCTACAGACTCAAATTTTACTTTCAGGGTGTTTATTATATCAAGCGTTACTTTATCCCTTTTATAGATTTTGTTAATAAGCCTAATCATAAGCCTTCCTCTGTTTCTTTATCGGTATCCGCGTCAGGCTTTTCCTCTTCGTTTTCCTCATAATAAAACTCGTATCTGTCGCTCTCGTTAAAAACAGCCTCTACTACATCATTAAAGCACATTCTATGCACAAAGCTCATTCTTCTTTTTTCTTTATCAACACAGGTAATATTATTTTTACCCTCGTGTACAGACTCGCTTAACTCGTCAAGCAAAGCTGTCGGTGAATATTTTGAGATGTCTATAAATTTCTTCATACAAAATCCCTCCTATAAATTTTCCAAAGTACAGCTCATAGTGTGATTACAGTCGTTTACCTTATGGTTTACGGACTTTATTCTGTAATTTCCGTCAATACCGAGATACTCGTCTATGATGTGCATTACCCTACCGGCTCTCGCGTTATCGTGACCGATAAAATCCATTTACAGTTCTCTTTTAAGCGTGTTCTTCTCTTTTAACTCATTTTTGGCAAGTTCCTGTATATTGTCAGCGTCATCTGAATTAACACTGTAATTTTCCGCAAGCAGACCATATTTTCTTATGCTCTCCTCATCTCTTGCGATAAATATTTTCTCAGGCATTTCACCGCTTGTTTTGGAGTTTACCTCCGCCGTAACGGCGTTTCGCATATTTTCGATAGAGTGTGTATATTTGCCTCTGCCATGAGCGTTTTTGTCTGTAACGTCAAAAGCGGCAACATTTACTGCAGGCTTGAATATATAGCTTAAAGGCTCTGTAGAAAACTGAAACACATATATTTTGTCGGCTCTCATTTCGTAATAATACTTTTTTCCGTCGTTATCCTGCTGTATTTTTATAAGTTCTTTTATTATCTCATTTACATTTTTAATATAAACGCCTTTGACATTGGCGGGCATATCGCACACACTTCCAACCGCTATGCCAACGCTCGAAAAAAGTTGTTTCAAACACTCCGACACACTTTTATCCTTAAATTGAATAACAACATCATTTTTGTTAAGATAAAAACCGAAATCAAAAGCCTTTACTGTTCTTTTGGGATAATTACGAGTAACGTTTACTGTTATCGCCCTTATTATTTCCCCGCTGTCGTTAAAGACCTGTATTATATCTCCCGCCATAATATTTAAGCGGGGTATATATTTTTCCTCTTTATCGGGAACGGAAAAATTAAGCGTAACTCCAACAGTATCTATATTCTCACTCCACGATAAGTCCGATACAAGATTTGTAATATCAGAAGTTTGATTATCCTTTGTAAGCGTTATTTTATACATCACATCACCGTCCCAACCCTTATCGTTTCCGTTGTGGTAATTAAATCCTCATTAGTCAAAATAGCGGTAAAAGTTATATTCAAGCCTTGCTTTTCTCTTTTTGCCGCCCAATCCGTGACGTCGGCTATCAAAGGGTATTTTAAAAGCAGCTCTGTAACCTCTCTTTTAAGCTCGCTGTTTACATACCCCATATGGATATTTCTTTGACCAATATAATTATAAACGCTCAATCCAAAAATATCAGTTTCACCGTCAATATAAACGCTATATAAATTCGCTTGTGTTCTCAGCACATTTTGAATATACTGCCTCACTTTTTCAAGCTCAGTACATTCTCTTAGTACAGAACCGTGCATTATATGCTGACCTGTCCCATAGTCAAAAAGAAAATCAATGCCGTTGTCTTCTTTTTCCTCAAGTACAGACGACGGCTCTGTAAAACCGTTCGGAAACATACACACCACTTCCTTTTTTTTGCAATAAAAAAAGCGCTTATAAGCGCAAAATTTTCTATAAAAATTTTTAAAATCACCCTTGACAAACACGTTTAAACGTGCTATAATTAAATCATAGAAAGGAGGTGATTAAGACGAGCAATTTGGATAAGGTGATAGAGTTAATTAAGAAGCTTACCGAATTCGTAAAAGAAATCGGTAAGCTGGTTTGGGAAGTAGGCGCGGTAATAGCCCTCATACTTTACATACTTTCCCAGATACGTTAATTAACAGGGGAGAGAGGTTAGCACTCTTTCCCCGTCACCTTAAATATATCATAAACTGCTTGTAATATCAATATGAAAAAAATCTTATTAATAAACATCTTCAAATTAATTTTTTGGACGGCTTTTCTGTGTGTAAGCGTTATATTTTTTAAAGATATTATTGGGGGCTTATTATGAATTTAAAAAAAATTCGATTGGAAAAAGGTCTGTCTGTTCCAAAGCTCGCTGAGATTTCAGACGTGCCGCGCCGCACAATTCAAGACATTGAAAAAAATGATAACTGTAAAGTTAATACGGCTATTAAACTTGCTGACGCACTGAATGTTACTCTCGATGAGCTTTGCAGATAGACAATAAATTTTACGTCAAAGCTGAATTTTTGGCTTTGACGTTTTTTATTTCAAATAAATATTAAGCTCTTTTTTCTTTCCATCGCTCTCCGTGCCTATCTGCTCAAACTTTCCTAAAACATAAAGGCACTGATTGTCATTACCCGTCATACAAATAAACTTATCGCCTATCTCATTAGGGTATTCGTCTACATATAAGTCATCCGTTGTTACTCCCGTACCGCCGTTTATAAGACCTGTTATATTAAAAAACTCCGTAAAATCCAAAGGAACGCCGTTATAATAAATTCGTATAGTGGCGGGAGTATGAGAAACATACTCCCCCACGCACATACCTATTAATTTTTGATTGTTCCTCTTATGGATTTCTTTCGCAAGCTCAATAAAGCTATCCATATCTTAATTGTCAATAGTCGATAAGACTATAAGCTCCGTAAATGTAAACGGCATTGAGCGGGTGACAAGTTTTTTAGCCTCCCAGTCAACGGGAGTAACCTCCGTAAACTGAACGCCCGTAATCATATATTTTTCCGTCGCCCCCGTGTTAGGGTCTGTAAGATTGGTGTAAATCTTGAAATCGGGTGTCGTTCCGTTCTGATACGCTTTTATTATCTCAGCGTCCGCCCCTGTGTTTACTCTTACACCCTCAAGTGTTCCCGCGCCGTCGTAACCCACATAAACGTGGTGAGAGCAGTAATCGCCTACAGCAGCGAAATCCTCAAACTGACCTGTCAGCTTGATATTAACCTTGTTTATCTCAGCGAGAAATGTATTATTCAAAAATACCTCTCCGCTTGTACCCTTTAAAAATCTATTATCATCAAACATTCAGCATACCTCCTATTACTCCATTGTCACTGTAAATTTCAAGTTTTCCATACAGTTCAAAATCTTAATATCACAAGCGACAAACACGCTTCTCTTGAACGCCATTGATTTCACCTTATCATCAGACCAATCAGCGGCTTCCGTTTTTCCTATCCCCATCCACGCCGAACGCTGCGCCTCAACATCTATCTCCGCACGGTTCTCAAACTCATTATCAAGAACATCTTCGCCCGCTAAGTTGCTGAAATACTCGTTGACCGCACCGATAAAGAGCATTTGATACTTGTATTTATTTTTATACGAACCTTGATATCTTTCCTTAAACTCGTCTCTTATATCGTCCATAATAAAGTTCATAGCTTCCACAGTTTCTATATACTGCATATCCTCTGTGGCTGTATTTCCGTTAAGGGTAACAAGACTGTTAATGCCAGCGACAATTCTCACTCCGTTTACCTCGTTCGCAAGTACAAGCTGACCGCCGCTTATCGCCGCGTCGATATCCTCAACCTCCGTAACGCCTAATAAATCAGTACAAAGGAAGTTCGTACAGCCCCTTGTAATGTTGCAGCCCGCAAGAATGCCTAAAAGGCTTGGAAGATAATTAACTGCTGATACCTCATTTCCGTTATTGTCCGTAACGCTTTGATTAAAATACACATACTGCTTATTATCCGCTCCCTTTTGCGTTCCGACGGCTTTATAGGTATACCCCTGTTTATCCATTGATTTTATCCAGCTTGCCAAATCGGCTTGTGGCGCTTCACTTCCCGCAAAGGCAATCCAACCCGTTCTTCTTACAGCCATTATAGCTTTGGCAAAATCGGAAAACTTTGTACTGTTTCCGCTTATAACCACAACCTCAAAGGGAGTGTAAGAAAGACAGCTTTTAATTTGCGCAAGACTATCCTCTGTATAAAGGCTCTCATCTATATCAGCGACGCTTTTATAAACTTTTGTTGTGATATTAGTACCGCTTTCAGACGCTCCCGTAGCGTCGTTTAAAAGAAGTATTGCCGTTCCTCTCTCGCTTCTTTGTATAAGCGTTGTGGCGAGCTGTTTAAATGTAATAGTTATTGTTGGTTTAGTTGCCATATTCATTCCTCCAAATTCTCGTTAATGTACAAATCTTCCATAGTCTCATTTCCGATTCCGTCCTTATCCTCTATGCCAAATTCCGTGGCAATCTCAAAATTAAAGCTACAGCTTAACACCCCGTCCGTAACCTTTTCAAATTCAAGACTATCAATATAAACACAGCAATTAGGCTTTATCTCAAAAGGCTCAAGAAAAGAGAAAGCTATTTTATCCTCAATCTCCATAATATCGGCTTTGCTGTGTTTTCTGTCAGACGAATAAAAATATATATTGAAATACACCTTTAACTGCCTTAAAGCTGATGAAAATAAGCCTGCATTTACAGTGTCCATAAATATCTTAAACGACGGTCTTATAACAGGTTCTTCCATATCGCTGTCAGCCACGGGAATGTCCGCCACATCTGATATGTGATTACAGACAGCTCTGAAAATATCTTTTAATGTTATCATATAAATACCTATCCTCTGTTCAGCAGTTCGATTATTTTAAGGGCAAATTTCTCACAGTCGGTTTCGTAAGTACTCTCAAACTCGTCAGCCGCTCTTCTGAAAAGCTGAAAGGCTCTGGTGTGATTTTCTGTGCCGTACTGTTCCTTTCGCTTTTCTCTTTTCATCTTGCCGCCGCCTGAATGCACTATCTCGTGTCCGTATTCTATTAGATGAGCGTGAGGGGCGTTTGAGTAAACCCTTATACTGTCTGCGCCATTTCCGTCATACTTGTAGGGTTTGCCTCTTTTAATGCCCTTTTCATAATTACCCGTTATTTTTCCAAGTGTTGAGGACTGCACCGTCTCCAATGTTTTCTTCTTCAGCTTGTTTCCCTCTTTTTGCATAAACCTTTTTATTTCTTTAGGATAATTCTCTCTGACCATTGTCATTGTATCGGTAAGCTCGTCAAGCCCCTCAATCTCAAATAAAGCCATAAATATCACCTCTACATCGCTCTTATAGCGTCAACAAATTTTCCTCCCACGATACCGCCTATTTCCTCGGCGAAATCCTCAATCCCCACGATATTACCGCCAATAGTCACATTAACGTTTATATCGCCAAAGCGTTTAGTTTCTCCGCAGCCGTTGTTTATATAGGTGGTCTGCGGTACGGTATTATTGCTTTTAGTATTCGCCCCAAAATAGGGAATATCATCAAAGCTAAAGGACGGAACATTAAACAGTGAAATGTTAGGCATTCTGTATTTAGCATTTTCTCTTACCATCTGCGCTGATTTATCAGAGGGTATAATCTGCGCTCCTGTGGGAAGATTGATAATCTCTCCGCCGTGTTCGTTAATCTCCGTAAGACCGCCGCCAAAATAAGGTGTTCCTGTTGCGTGACCACGACCTAGATTATTCATTGCCCGCCCCATCTGACCATAGCCTGTGGACGCCGCTTGACTTCTTGATTTTTCCGCGTTAGCCTTTCTCTCTCTGCTTGCCGCCTCGCTGTCCGCAGCCTTTGAAAAGACATTTGTGCTTGAATAAGGCGAGTCTTTGGATATAGATACGCCATACTTAATCTCAATAGGAACTGTAACCTTTGTCTTTTCGCTGAAAACCTTTGTAGCTCTGTCTTTAAGCTCTCGCGCCGCTTTTTCGGCGTTTGCGATATTTCCGCTTGAATTAACGCCGCTTATTACGGCGTTGCCCATTTGGTCGCCTGAGCCTGTTAAGGTTTTAAGCGCCTCAACAGATGTGAGAGTGTCGCCGTAAACCTTCCACAGCGACTGGTCTTTTGTCGCCGCCTTTTTAAGCTCATCAGCGGTAGGCATAAGCGTTTCAAGATAACCTTGTATATCTTTCTTAACTCCGCTGCTTATTCCGGCGTTTTTAAACGACTCCTCAAACGCTCCTTGAAGTACAAGCATACTGTCTTTTAGATTATCAGGGTCTAAAACAAACTCACCCGCCAAATCCTCGTTAAGCTGCTTCGCTATAGCCTCGAATTCTTTCGGATAAATCTCTTTAATTGCCCTCAAACCCTCCGAAAGAGCTGTGTTTAAAGCCTCCGCCGACTGTTTCTCATAAGCCGCCGTTATATTTTTTATATTTGTTTCGTACTGCTCCTGTGTTATCGCGCCGTCATCAAGCATTAGCTTTTGCGCCGCCATAGCGTTTGAAGCCGCCGTCTTTGAGGCTTCTTTTATCGCTTCCGACTGTTCGTTCAGCTTTTCTATATAAGTTTGAAATGACTCCTGACTTAAATCGCTCATTTTAAAATCGGCGGTTAAAAGCTCCATTTGCGACTGCGCTTGCGCCATTTGTATTTTTTCCTGTATTTCAGACATTTTTTGAAGACTTTTAGCGACCATTTCCATTGATTTCTCGTCCCAGCCGTTTTCATAGCCTTTCACGATGTTTGTCACAAGCTCGTCGCCTAAATTTTGAGCGTTTTGAAGAACGCCCGACCAGTATTTGCTTGTCTGACCGTTAAGCAAATCGGCAGTACTTGAACCCTCCCCAAAGAGGAAATTTATATCAAGAACAAGCTCGTACTGCTTGCCGGAAATTGCCGTCTGCATATCCTCAACATACTTTTTAGCGGCTTCCACATATTCGTCCTGCGACACATTTTTAGGGTTCATCTCAATCTGAAATGTCAGCTTGTTTAATTCCATAGCGGAATCGGATAAACTTTTGAAATGGCTCTCTACTCTCTCCCAAGCTGAATTTAACTCATTCGCTTTATTCACTAAGTCCGTACCGAACACATTTTGAATCATTCTGCCGCATTCCTCCGCCGAAAGAGCAATGTCGCCAAAATGGGACGCAACGTCAGCCGCCTCAATTTTCTCAATTACGCTTTTATACAGCAAAAACCCGCCGACAACAGCGCCTATAGCAGCGGCGACCCAAGTGAGAGGACAGGCAAGCATTGAGGTGTTTAACAGTATTTGAGCGGCTTTAAGAGCGGTTTCAGCCGTTTTCAGTTTGTTCATCAAAGATACAACCTTTGTTATAACGCTGAACGCCTTTAAACCCACAACAACGCCCGCCGCGACGGAAGCTAAAGATTTAAAATTATTAATCACAAAGGATATGACGGGTTTTATTTTCTCAAAGGCTTTCTTGCAAAACTCAATAGCTTTAGGCAAATTTCTGTCAAGCCACATAGAAAATTTTTCTGTGGCGTTTGGCAGCTTTTCAGAAAACCAATTTAAAAATTTAGTGATATAAGGCTCTAATTTCTGCCCTAAAGTGATTTTTAAATCATCTATAGCGGAACCCGCTCTTGCCATCGCTCCGGCGTAATTGTTAGTCATTGTGTCCGCCATCATATCAAGAGCGCCGTCGCAGTTTCCGAGAGTGTCGTATAGTGCCTGATACTCGTTTGTGCCGTCCTCAAGCGTATTTGAGAGACCCGCCATAAGGGCGTTTAATGTCGTGAGCTGTGTTTTGCCCGCAATCATTGTAAGGTAGTTGTTACGCTGTTCCTCTGTCATATCAGCGGTTGCCGCCTGTACTTCTTTTAAGACATTTGTTATGCCCTTAAATTTTCCATTTGAATCATAAGCGGAAACGCCTATTGCTTTCATAGCCTTTGCGGACTCTCCGCTCTGTTTTGTAAGATTTACAAGGGTGCTTTGTAGACTGTTTCCCGCCTCAGAGCCTTTAATACCTCGGTTGGCAAGAATACCTAAAAGAGCGCCTGATTCCTGTAAACTCGTTCCAAAGGTTTTAAAAGTACCGCCTACGCCGATATAAGCCTCCTGCATTTGTGTAAGAGTAGTGTTTGACCTGTTTTGCGCTCTCGCACACACATCAAGATAATGCTGCAGCTCGTTTGTCTGCAATCCCAAAGCCGACATTGAGTCGGTTATTAAGTCCGATGTTGTGGCAAGGTCTGCTCCTGTAGCTTCCGAAGCACGAAGTATCGGATTAAGTCCCGCTATACTATCCTCAACACTCCAACCCGCAAGCGCCATGTAACTTAAAGCGTCAGCCGATTCGGAGGCTGTTTTTGTCGTGCTTTTTCCCGCTTCTCTCGCCGCCGACTCTAACTTTTTATAAGCCTCCGAGCCTACGTCCTCGCCTAATATGCCCGCGACGTTTGACATACTTTGCTGAAACTCACCGTAGGTTTTAACGGCTGAAGCGGCGAACGCTCCCATAGCGGCAACGCCTGCGGCGCTTACTGCCGCCGCTGTTTTAGCCATTCCGCTTAGAACACCGTCAACCTTTTTTGCCGTACCCTCGCAGTTTTGAAGTCTTGTTTTAAAAATAAGAGCCTTTCTTCCCGCCTCATCTAATTTTCCGCTGAATTTATCTTGGAGGTTTAATATTGTATTTATAGTTTTACCCACTTAAAATCTACCTCCCGTCAGCTTAATTAACTCTTCTTTTTCTTTGTAGTACATTTCCATAGCGTGATAATAAAATCTCTGTGTCAAAGGGTCGGACATTAAAATATCGTTAGGATTTACCCCTCTGACCGCAAAGAAAGCGAGCATATTAAGCTCGCCGTCACGCATTATCAGTTTTTTAATTTTTCGTCTGAATCGTTTTCTTCCTCATTATCAAAGAAGTTTAACACCTTCACGCCGATTTCGGCTATTTCCTCTGTGTCAAATATCGCCTTAACGGTATCGTAAGGATAGCTTACCTCTATGCTCTCCTGTAACTCTTTTGAATGAAGCATAGGACAGCAGTCATAAATAAGTTTGGTGTAAGCCTCCATCATATCAACATAACTACCTGTTTTTGTTTGGTCGGCAAACGCAATCCTCTGCGTGTCCGACGGATTTTTTACAGTTAAATTAGCGTTAAGGCTTTTAACATAAATATCTTTTTCGGCGTTTCTTTTTCCATCTCTTTCGAGCTTCTTTTGTATAAGCTGTTCAAGTGATACTTTTACGGTTTCGACTATATTTTTTTCAGCCATTTAATAATCCTCCTCGGTTTCAACAATAAGTTTACAGTGGAATTCAATTAAATCATTTCTTTTGTAATGGGGCATAAAATAAAGAACCTCCTAACGCTGCCCCCTAAATTCAAAGTACATATCGTTTCTCGGTTCTTTTATCGCCTTATTTCTTACGGTTATTTTGTGTGTAACAGATGTTTGTACGGAATTGCCGTCAATCGTGTTTTCTCTGCCTGATATCGGAATAATTTCTGCCCATACAGACGATAGCTTTTTATATTTGTATGTCGCCTCTCCAAACTCCGTTTTACTTTCAGACTTAAAAAACACATCAATCCTGTGTCTTAATCTTTCAAGATTATCCATCAGAATATGCCCTCCCTTTGTGAAAACAATAGAGAGCGGAGCGTCAGCGTCAAAGCGTGGTGGTCGGCGTTCTCCCTGTGCTCATAAAGATAAGCGGCGGCGTACATTACTGCCGTTTTCGAGCCGCTGTCAGAGGAAAAAGCCACCTCATTATCGGTTCTCGCAATATCCATACATAATTTTTGAGAGGTTTCAATAATATCGGCAATCAACTCGTCATCATCATCAAAATCCACTCTCAGATAATTTTTCATTTCCTGTAAATCAACCGCCGCCATTATATCACCTCTTTAAAACATAGGTTTTAACTGCATTAGTTTTAACTGCATTACCGCAATCTGATGCAGAAGCATAAGCCTTTATTCCTCTAAAAAGAGCTAAGGCTTCTTTATCGTTTGGAGGAAAACCTCCAATTAACCTATAATATTCAAACTCTTTCATTTCTTCTGCCTCTAAATCAACTGCCGCCATTATATCACCTCATTAAGATTTTGTTGTTCCGCTGTCGGATGAACCGCCGCTTGGCGTTGTACTTCCTATTTTCAAAATCTGTACAGCTTCAGGAAGCACGAGTTTTCCGTCAACTCTTTCTTTAGCCACGAAACCGACCATACCGTTACCCGCGAAAAACTCTTTTAACTCAGCAAATGAGCGTGAGCCTCTGTCGCCAATATTATAATAACTGAAATCGCCAAAGGCTATAGCGTCGGTTGGAGCGTAAGCCGAAGTATACACCTCATAGCCTAAAATTCTGTCAGGCTCTCCGCTCTGATAGTTAGGCTGCCATATATAAGCGCCGTTGTTGTCTTTAAAAGTACGCAAGGATACAAGAGTTTTATCATTCATAATAAACTTTGCATTTTTTCTGTAAGGGCGTTTCAATGCGTATACAAGGTTAATCATATCGTCAGTCTTTATTTTTGTAACCGTATCAGCGACAGTACCTCCGCCCTTTGCCGCGAAAATACCAGTAGGCTTGCCTGTACCGTTTCCGTTTAAGAAAGCGTCCTCCTCAGCGTTTGCCAGAGCTTTTCCAAACTGTGTAACAATATAGCTCTCAAGACCGAAAGCGTTATCATATAACAATTCTTCCGTTACCTTTATAGCCACATGGAGCTTGAAAGCGTCAAGGTATATCTGGTCGAATGTAGCGTTACCGAAGGTAAGCGCCCCGCCTTCCTCAATCCAAGAGGCGGCGGGCTTTGTAGCTGCTATATTGATTTTATGCTGTCCGCTTGTAACAATTTTCGTGCCTAAAGTACGCATAATGTTTTCTTCATCAAGCACATCAATAAGCCTTCTGTCGTATTCCTCCGGCACGAGATAACCGCCGTCAGCGTCTACACAATGTCATTAACTTAACAAAAAAATGCGTTTATAACCAACAGAATGTTTTGAAGAATTTTCTTTTCTTAAAAAAGTTCTGTTTTTTCTTACAGCAG
>CATJCJ010000409.1 GCA_949738935.1 uncultured Eubacteriales bacterium
CCTGCCTTTTCTTAGCTTTTGGATATATTTTGTTTTTAGACAGACTTTTTTTAGATTTTAAACAGGTTCTAAGTTTGTTTATTTTTAAATCTATTGACAATAACTCAATATTAACAGTATTATTTTATGAATATAGTTATACTTTAAATAATAATTTAAAACTTTTGTGCAATGTATACTATTACATAATAATTTTATGGTATAAATTTAACAATATTATTTACAAATTATTAAAAATTAAATTATTCTCTTGCAAATAAAGAACAAAAATGTTATACTTATTTTAAATAGATGTACATACAACTGTTATCTTATGTACTGTCAACTTATTTTTTCCATCCCCGCCGATTTTTGATTATAATAAATGTCGCTGTTGTCAAATTTTGGCGGAGGAAATATACAATAAAAAGGAGACTTAAATTATGAAGAAAAAACTCGCAGCATTACTTATGTCATGCCTTATGGTCGTGTCTTCTGTTCCGGCTTTTGCCGCCGACTCAAAAGCGGACGCTGATGACTCAAAAACCGAAATCCCCGCTAAAATACCGGCGTTTCCTGGAGCTGAGGGCGGCGGAAAGTACACAAGCGGCGGACGCGGACAGGAAGTATATATAGTTACAAATCTTGAGGATTACGCGAAAGGTGAAGACCCAATTCCCGGTTCTTTTCGTGATGCCATAAGCAAAGATAATCGTACTATTGTATTCAACGTTTCTGGTACAATTGTTCTTAAAGAAAAACTTGATATGACAAAAAGAAAGAACATTACAATCGCTGGTCAAACAGCCCCCGGCGACGGTATCACTTTCTATGGCTTTGAGACAAACATCAGTAACGCTGAAAACATGATAATAAGATACGTACGTTTCCGTCCCGGTGCCATAAACGTACATAAAGGCGACTCAATGGACGCTATTTGGGGCAGAAGTATGAAAAACGTAATGATTGACCATTTGTCGACAAGCTGGTCAACAGACGAGACAATGTCTCTTTACAGAGCGGAGAATATGACAGTTCAATGGAGTATAATCGCCGAAAGCCTCACAATGTCCGGTCATACAAAGGGCCGTCACGGATACGGCGCTATTTGGGGCGGTGTTAACACAACCTACCATCACAACCTTATAGCAAATCATACCTCAAGAAATCCTCGTATCGGCGGCGGAACTCCCGAAGCTGATGACAACACCCATATCGCTCTCACAGACATAAGAAACAATGTTCTTTATAATTGGGGATACAACACAATCTACGGAGGCGGACGTTCTCGTACAAATTATGTATATAACTATGTAAAACCAGGAAAAGGAACAAGAGATTCCGTAAGAGAACGTGTAATCGATGCCGGTGAACAAAACAAGCCCGGTGAGTTCTATGTAAGCGGAAACTATATTGAGGGAAATGAGGCCCTTACAAAAGATAACTCAAAAGGTGTTTATGTTTCTGACAAAGCCGCTCCAACAACTGAAATTGTAAAGAGCGAGTTTAAAATGGAAGGAACAAAACCTGAAAACTTAAGAACACAAAAACCGCAGGACGCGTATAAAGAGGTTCTCGCAAAAGCCGGAGCGACATATCCAAGAAGAGACGCTCTCGATGCCAGAATATTAAATGAGGTTAAAACAGACACGGGAAGATACGCTAATTTGGACTCTGAGGTCGGAGGTTATCCGGTAAGAGACTCTGAGGTTCGTCCCGATGATTTTGATAAAGATAAAGACGGAATGGCTGACGCTTGGGAACTTGAAAACGGTCTTGACCCAACAAACCCTGACGATGGAAAAGAACTCGCTAAAGACAAGAGCGGATACACAAACCTTGAAAATTATTTAAACTCATTAGTTGATATGGAAAACGCTCCTGAAAATCCTGAAATAAAAATGTCATCCCCGTCCAACAACCAGTTGTTCACAACCGGAGAAACTGTAAATATAACAGCTGATGTCACAGACAATGACGGAATAGCAAAAGTACAGTTCTTCAATGGTTCTGAAATAATCGGAGAAGCAACAAGCGCTCCGTACACATACAAATTAACAGGTCTTACTGACGGAACCTACTATCTTTCAGCTAAAGCTTACGATAAAAAAGGCAACCAAACACAAGCGACAGCTGTTGCCGTTCATGTAAACGATGTAACAATGGAAGACTCTCAATGGCAGGCTTCAGATATAGGTAATGTGGAAACACAAGGCGTCACAACTGTATACTCTGATGATAAAGTCACTGTAAAAGGCTCAGGAAAATTTATATCAAACGCTGATACATGTCAATTCGCCTATAAAAAACTTAAAGGCGATGGAGAAATTATTGTAAAACTTGATTACGCCACACCTGTCGACAATCACGCCTTTTCAGGTATTATGGTAAGAAATGATTTAAAGGCGGACTCAGCGGCTATTATTTTAGGATTGTCCTCAACAAAAGCTTATGAGTGGAAAGAGAAAAATCCCGACACGGGAAAAGAAACCACTTATTACAGAAACGCGTTTTCAATTTGGCTTGCCGGAAGAAATAAAAAAGGTGATGATTTCCAAAAACTTGATGAAAACCTTGATTCCATTGACGGAGCGAAAAAAACAAACATTCCTCTTGTAAATGATATAGCGTTTAAAGATTTAAGTGAATATTTAGGTTACTATATGCGTCTTGTAAGAAGAGGCGACCAATTTATAGCTTACTGTTCACCTGACGGAAAAGACTGGAAAGAAGTAGGACAAAAAACAGTTACTATGAACGATACTGTATATATAGGAGTTGCCGCTGACGCTAATAAGGTGGCAAATCAACTTGTAAATGTAAATACAGCAAGATTTTCAGATATTCAGATAACAGGAGATATTCAAAAAGCGGAAAAACCAAAGACTTCAACATTGACAACAACAGTCGCTCCTGTTCCTGAAAAAGTTGAAAACCAAAATCCAGCTCCATCAACAGGAGATTCTACAGATACATCAAATGACACGAACTCAAATTTGATACCATGGAAATATAACAGAAATAATAAAAAATAATTATTCCGCTCTCTCATTTTAGTTATAATATAAAAAAGGAATGCCACACTAATAATTAGTGCGGCATTCCTTTTTTCAGCGATTATTACCTTAATATATAAAATAACAAAAAAATAGAGTCGATTTTAATAAATTAATAAAAATCAACTCTATCTATTTAGTAGCGGGAAACGGACTTGAACCGCCGACACTTCGGGTATGAACCGAATGCTCTAGCCAGCTGAGCTATCCCGCCATAAATGGGAACAATAGGGCTCGAACCTATGACCCTCTGCTTGTAAGGCAGATGCTCTCCCAGCTGAGCTATGCTCCCATAAATTGTTTTCCAACAACTACAAAAAATATTATATCAGTAAAAAAAGCAAATGTCAATAGTTTTTTCAAAAATATTTTAACTTTTTTAATTTTTCAAAAAAAGTTAAAATACTCAGTAGAATCACAAATTTTCAAATACGGCAAAAATAAAAAAACACCCTCCAAAAAATACGAAGAATGCCTTTTCAAAAAATGAG
>CATJCJ010000410.1 GCA_949738935.1 uncultured Eubacteriales bacterium
AAATCGTTTTTTGTAAAAATAACAATTCTTTTAATATTGACATTTAAAAATAAATATACTATAATATAATTGAAAATTATAAGGAGTGAGAACAATAGACTATTATATAAATGAAAAAGAAGAGCAGGTTATGAGAATATTATGGGAGACTGATGAAGCGTTATCAGCGGCAGAAATAGCAAAACGCATAAACACCGAATGGGCGCTCAAATCCATTCAGAACATTATACGAAAGTTAGAAGCCAAAGAATTAATTAAAATCGCTGAAATAACCAAAATAGGCAAAACCTATGGAAGATTATTTCGTCCGATGGTTTCCTCTGATGAATACGCTTTAATTCAATTTAAAAGATTCTATAATAAAAAAAGCGGAATTCCTTTTATTCTTTCCGCGCTGATAGGAGATAATAGTGAAAATTCCGAATTGACAAAAAATTTAGAAGAAATTATAAAAAACTACAAGGAGGAATAAAAAATAAGATGTATTTGTCCGCTTTTACAATATTTACATCTTTTTTATGGTTTAATTTCTTTATAATATTAACCATATTACTAAGAAAAAAGAATATATTATATAAGAAATTCTCTGTATATACTTTAATTTTAGTTTTGGTTTTATGTACATTAAAGGCAGTTATCCCTATTGAGTTTCCCTTTACAGTTAATGTTAAGATGTCAATAATTATGCCGACTCTACAGAGAGCGACAAATTATATTCTTTTTTCGTTCAATTTTTTTAACACAAATTTCAATATATCAGTGCTCTCTGCTCTTATTATATTTTCACTGATAATATCTGTTGTAATCTCTTTTAAAACTTTTTATTACAGTTTAAAGTTTTACAGATTTGTCAATTCTCTGCCTAAAACCAATGACCTGAATATAACCAAAATCCTTTTTGACTTACAAAATATATCAGGCGTCCATAAAAAAATGAAAGTTGTTATACATAACAAAATTCAATCCCCCGCGATAATGGGATATTTCAACCCTGTTATTATCTTGCCTGAAATTAATTTTTCAGACACTGAAATCAAAGGGATATTGACCCACGAATTAATGCATTATAAATATAAACACCTGATTATAAAATTTTTTATTGAAATTCTCAAAATTTTATTTTGGTGGAATCCGTTAATATATTTTTTTAGTCGTGAGGTTAATAATATTCTTGAGTTTCACGCTGATAAAAAATTGAGTACAATGTTGGACAGACAAGAACAGAAATATTATTTAATCGGAACAAACAAAGTAATTGCTAATATTGATTATCAACGAAAATTAAACCCATCATATATATCTATCGGCTTAGCCGAAAATGCGGACAATATTGTTTTAGTTCAGCGTTTCAATATGATTGCTGAAAACGCCTACAGAAAAAGCGATAAAGCGAAAAGCGCTCTGCTTTCTCTTGTCATAATACTCTTATTTCTTTTGTCTTATATGTTTGTCATACAGCCATACTGTGAGCCAACAGAAGAGGACTATAATGCTGGTGCTCCTTTTTCTGTTGATGATGTCTTTATTATATCAGACAAAAATAAATATATATTATATAACTCTCATACAAATGAATTGATTGGAAAAATTCCAAAATCATGTAAATTATATGACCCTAATAAAAACGAGATTATATTGAAACCTGGCTCTGTATCCGATACTTACAGTTTTATACACTATTACGTTGATGAATCTATATTTTATAACTAATTTAAAGGAGATTATATTAATATTATGAAAAAATTTTTAATTTTAAGTTTTGCTGTATTATGTGTTTCAAGCAGTGTTTTTGCTGTAAGCGCATTCGCTGAAACAAAACAAAATAACCCTGTTTTTGAATCTCAAAATAATAATGACGGAATAATGCCTTATTCTGAAGATACCGGTTATAAATACAAATATATTAATGGCGTAAAATATAAACGTCTTTGGTCATATACTTATGAAAGATGGATTGACCCTAAATGGACTAAAGCATAAAACAAACCAAATTTGTTTTTTATGATAAAAATCTACCTAAAAAATTTCCCTTGAAACTTTAGTGTTTCAAGGGGTTCGGGGGAAATCCTAATCCCCCGGCTCTTTTGGTACTTTTCTACAAGAAAAGTACCAAAACATTCAGAAATCTACTTTTTCTTCATAGGGTTTATTCTTATCTTGTCAGCGGAAACACCTGTTTTCCTTTTTATGATATCCTCAATTTGAGCGACTTCCGCGTCAGTAAGCTTTTCTTTGTTGACAACAACATCAACGGTTTCATCATCAATTCTTACATAAACCTCATCAAACCCTTTTGCCTCAATCATAGCCTCAGCGGCTGTTTCCTTTTCAATTCTCTGCTGAATTTCAAGCATAGCGTTAGCGCACTCAGATTTTTTAGCCTGTTCAACATTGTCGTTGTTAATCATCTCAGTCAAAATATCTTTTTGTTTCGCTCTTGACTGTTCTCTGTCAAGCTTCGCCTGAATAAAATAAGACGAATCATTTGATGTGTTCACAAAAACAGCCTTTCCTGGTTCATCGGTTTCAGCCGAAGCCGAACTTTCAGTAACCTCCTCCGCTGTTTTATCAGAAGCGGGCGATTCAGTCTCATCCATAACAACAGCCTCGCCCTCGCCATCCATATTACCGTTTACCGCCGCAATCTCCTCATCAGGAACAAGCCCGACAATATCGCCCTCATCGTTTACAACAACCTCGCTGGGCTCAGCGGGATTTGAGTCTATGTAATTCAAATATCCCGCCGCCGCAATCATAACAACCAAAGCCGTAATAATAATTTGATTTCTTTTTATAACAAACATTTTAAATTCCTCCTATTTCATTTTAAGAACTTCAATTTTATGAGACTCAACATTCAGCAGAGCCTGAATAGCTTTAATAACCGAGCTTTTCACCTCCGGATTACCACCTCCTCTTGCCACAACCAAAACACCTTTTATTTTAGGCTGAATTTCTTTCAGAACAAGAGGTTTGTTACTTTCAAGCAATATTTTTTTGTTTTCTTGTTTAATATTATTAGTTTTTCTTTTAGCTCCCTCATCACCCTCACTTATTTCGCTTTTGTCAACAGAATTATCTTCAGCGACAACAATTTCTCCCTCATTTTCGAGAGTTATAACAACCTCGGTATCTCCAACTCCCTCAACGTTAGCGAGAGCGTTTTTAATTCTTTGCTCAAGATTAGATACAAAATCTCTTTCTTGGGTAATCATTTCCCGATTTTCAGAAAAAATCTTTTCCTCCTCTCCGCCCCCTTCGCCTCCATTTTTTTGAAAAACAGTATTACTCGCCACAATAAGAACAATACCAAGCAAAAGCATTGTAATAAAATTTAAAACCAACTTTTTTTCCTTATTCCTAAAAAGTTCTTTAAAAAATTTCACTTAAGTTCATCCCCTTAGTTCCTCAGAGAGTATCAGTTTAAGAAAAATACCTCTCGCGAATTATTTTTCCAATAAAATTATGAATTCCTTATATTTATATTCTCAAGCGGGAGATTATAGAAGTCAGAAATGACTTTTTTTACATTTTCATTAAATTCATTGTTTTTTTCTTCTTCCGTTTTAAGTTTTTCTATTCTAAAAAAGCTTTTTTCCTGTTCTTTAGGTTCAATAACAAGTTCAATTTTTTCAATATCAAATCCATCTTCTTTCAATAAAAATTTTGATTCCGAAACAACACATAAATCCTCCAAAATCTTTGACGCTTGATTTTCAAGATTTCTCGAAAAATTATCTCTGATAATTTCCCTTTGCCTGTCATCATAAAAGTCACTTTCTTTCTCCATAATAGTTTTATCAAATTCATTCCCAACAACATCAAATAAGCCACTAATATTATTTCCGCCAAAAATTTTTAAAATAGGAGTCAATATAACAATAATCAATAAAAATCCCACAACAGATTTAACATAAACTCTATAATTTCCCTTTGGCACAATAATTTCAGCAAACGCGGAAAAAATCAAAAATACGGCAACCCCTTTCACATACTCGTATAAAAAAGTCATATTATATCACACCTCCCCTCACCCGCCGGAAACACTTATAATCATAACTGATGAAAAAATAAAAACAACGCTTGACATAATAATCACACTTAAAGCAATGCCGGCATATTTGCTTATATCGTCAATACAATTTACGATTCGCTTATCACAAATAGGCTGAACAACAGACGCGGCAAATTTGTATATAATAATAATAGCTATAATCTTAATAACCGGAACAGCGCATAAAATAATAATTCCAATAATAAAGGCAATCCCTACACCTGTTTTAACAGCCCCCGAAAACGCCATAAACGAATCAATCGTCCCCGAAAAAACGTCACCTACAACAGGAATCATATTAACGGCAAACTTTGCTGTTTTATTAAAAGCCGCGTTAGCGGCACTTCCGCCAATGCGCTGAAAAGAAAGAATCCCCATAAAGATAATAGCGCAGCCTTTAACACCCCAGCTCACACAGCTTCTGATTAATTCCGAAAATTTTGACAAAATTTCTCTTTCAGATAAATAATTTACAATTTGCGTAACTGAACCTGCGATAAGGAGTGGTATAGCGAAATTTTCAATAAACAATACAATAAACTCAGAAGCGGAAAAAATAACAGACGAAAACAAATAAGCCCCGCTTGTTCCCCCCGACATAACCAAAACCCCAATTATAACAGGAACCGAAGCTTTCATAAGTTCAGATATTTCCCCAACAGTATCTCTCATAATTGATATACAAAGAGAAAAAGAAGAAAACAGAATAATCACCATAACGATATAAGTGATATAAAACCCCAGTTCACCTGTTTCCTTATTCTGCAAAGTTTGAGTAAAATTGCTTATCAAAGCACTCAAAATACATATAATAATAACATTTCTTATAATATCAATATTCTCATAAATTTCCTTAAAAATCATTTTAAAAAAATACTCAATAATTCCTTTAGCGGAAAGCTCAGCATTGCCATATATAAAATCTTCCGCTGTTTTTTTTATATCAAAATCCCCGCCATACTCACTGTTTTGAAAAACCCTGTCAACATCGGTAAATTCAGAGTTCTCAAAATATTCTCCCAAAACATCGGTATCCTGAGAAAAACAAACAAAAAAATTTCCAATAACAAAAACAACAAAAACAATCACACAAAAAATAATTTTCCTCATTGGTTATCAACTCCATAAAAATAAATATTAAGCCATAAGCTCCAGAATCATCTCAATAAGACCCATAAGAACCGGAGCGGATATAACCATAATAATAACTTTTCCCGCAAACTCAATTTTTGAGGCAATAGACCCTTCTCCGGCGTCAGAGCATATCTGAGAGGCAAATTGAGAAATATAAGCGATACCAACAATCTTCAAAACAATATCAACATACTTAATCTCGACATTACTTTTAGAAATCATTTTATAAAGAATTTGAATAACAGCCTCAATTTTCGGCAAAACACCCAAAAAAACAATAATTCCAACAGCGACACTTATCAAAACAGAAATACCCGGAATTTCCTTTTTAACAATAAGTGACAAAAGCATTCCGATAATACCAATTATGGCAATCTGAAAAATATCCATAAAAATCACCCATTCCACACATTACCCCAACTGAAAAAGGGTTTGAACAGTTTCAAACAAAGTACTTATGTATTGAATTATCCAAAATAACACAACAACAAGTCCGGCAAGGGTCGTCATCATAGCGAGTTCTTCCCTTCCCGCCCGAATAAGCACTTGATTTAGAACCGCGACCAAAATCCCGACAGCCGCGATTTGAAATACAACAGTAATTTCCAAAACAATCCCCCCTAAAAAAGAACAATCAAAATAACAAATCCTCCAAAAAAACCAAGACTTTTAAACATTTTTTTATTTTTTTGTGATTTTTCCAAAAGTTCAGAGATTTTATTATCAATATAATCTATCATAATTCCGATATTATTATTTTGTTGTTGTTTATCAAGATAACCTAAAGCCTGACCAAAAGAGACAAGACTTTCAAAATCCTCACTTTCAAGATAAAGAGATTTAAAATTTTGTCTCAAAACATCTTTCCAAAGTTCACTAGCGGAACAATCATCTTTTCCCAGCCTTTCTGAGAACTGAGAGAAGATTTTTTTAAAAGGTTGTCCAATCCTGAGAGAAACATTTTTCATAGCCTCAGCGAGAGGAGCCAAATTAAACTCAATTTCAGATGTTAAAAGCAAAAGAGCCTTTTTAACCTCAAGCAAATCATCTATTCTATATTCCGTTTTAAAAGAGCAATACGCTCCAAGCGTACAGCTTGCCGCCATAACACAAGCACTTCCAATAATTTTCAAAAACACAAAATCACCGCCTTTTTTATAGCAATCCAATTTATTAATGTTAAAAAAATTATGACTTTAACGCAATTTTTACCAATAATTTTAATTTTTCATAAGCGAAACGATATAGTAATTACACTTTGAAAGTTTCACACAAAAGTTTGCAAGTTTGGTCAGCGCCCAAGGTTTATTTGTTTATCTTTTTATTGTTTTGCTATAAAAGACTCTCAAAATTCTCATCATAAACGCCCTCAACCGTTCCGGGACCACTCCGCCCGCTCAATACCACATATCTCTGAAAAATACTCCGCTCATAAATTTTTTTAAAAATATACCTTGTTTTCAAATCATCAATGTTTTCCGAATGTATCGTACAAATTATTTTGACTCCCGAGTTAACAGCGTCACAAACAGCTATAACTTCTTCCGGAGTACCAATCTCATCAAAAGCAATAACCTGAGGTGACATAGCTCTCAAAAGCATATATATCGAACTTTCTTTTTTTCCTCCATCAATAACATCAGTTCTTATCCCCAAATCATTTTCCTCTTTTCCAAAAAAGGTACCGCCTATTTCCGAACGTTCATCAGCAACTCCAATATTAACCCCTTTAAACTTTCCCTCAACTCCATAGCTCAAGGTTCTTATGATATCGCGAAGCAAGGTTGTTTTTCCGCAGCAAGGAGGAGAAACAATAAGAGTATGACATATTTTAGGTATTGCAATAAAATCAATAATATTATCAGCACAGCCAATAACTTCCATAGGTATTCTAAAATTAAATCCTGATATATTTTTAATCGTTTTAACTTGTCCATTCTCAAGAACGGCTTTACCGGATATACCAACTCTCACGCCTTTCGGCAAAGGAATAAACCCTTGTTTTATCTCATCTTGAAAAGCATAAACCGAAAAACGGCTTATAAGCTCCATAATCCCCCTTATATCCTCTTTTTTCGGAACATAAGCACTGTTTGCGTCACAAATTCTTCCATTGCCATCAAAAAATAACTCATTTCCACCGCTTCTAAAATACATAGGTTTGTTAAGTCTTATCCTTATTTCCTCAGACCTTTCAAAATAAATCCCATCAATCATAGAGAAAATTTTTTTCATATCATTACAAACATAACTCAAAATAAAATCTTTAAAAGCTCTCATAAAAAGCCCCCTTTTCAAAAGTGAAAACACCATTTTTTATTATTGTCTTATAACACAGCAATTCCAATTACAGTCAATATACTTGAAAAAGAACAAAAAACTTTTACCCGCCAAATTTGTTTGTTTTCAGATTTGATTGCTATAAGTACATTGACTGTAAACTTGACAAATTTATCGAAACTGCCATAGGTCATTTTCCTTTTAAAACTATATTCATTAAAACAATTTTTTAGAACAAAAAAAAGCTGTCACTTTACGATTTTTCATCGTTAAAGTAACAGCTCTTTAAAAAACTCTCTTTACTAAACTAAAATTCTTATTTTTCCAATTCTATTTCTATCAGTTTCCTCTATAATAAACTTAACATTATTATCCTCAATAGTTTCTCCTTTTTCAGGGAATCTTCCAATAACTCCAACAACATATCCTCCGATAGAGTCAAAATCCTCCGACTCAAAATTAGTACCAATCATATCGTTAACATCAGATATTTTAACGCTTCCATCAACAATAAACTCCCCCTCTTTAATCGCTCTAATTTCCTCAACCTCGTCATCATACTCATCAGATATCTCACCAACAATTTCCTCAAGCAAATCCTCCAATGTAACAATACCTGAAGTACCGCCATACTCATCAAGGATAACAGCGATAGAAAGACTTTTGGTTCTCATAATTGAAAAAAGCTCACTGCAAGATTTAGATTCATAAGTAAAATAAGGCTTTCTCATAAGTGAGTTAATGTCAAACTCAGAAGAATTATCAAAAAACATAACATCCTTAATGGATATAATTCCTATAATATCGTCAATATTTTCTTTATACACCGGAAGCCTTGAAAACTGTTCTTTTTTAAATAAACTTAAAACATCCTCATATGAGGAATTAATCTCAATAGCGACAATATCGGTTCTCGGAGTCATAACATCTTTAGCGTCAGAATCTCCAAAACCCATAACATTACTAATCATTTCCCTTTCGTCAACTTCCAAAACACCTTCCTCATGGCCAACATTAACCATAGTCATAAACTCAGACTCTGTAATAGTAGGAACTTTTTTATCAAAATCACATCCCAAAATTTTGAAAAGAATACTCGTAATAAAGTTAAGAACAACAACAATAGGCGTAAATATAAAAACACAAAAAGCAATAGGCTTAATAACCCAGCAACAAACTTTTTCAGTCTTTTGAGTAGCGAAAGTTTTGGGTGTTATCTCACCAAAAACTAAAACCATAAATGTAAGAATACCCGTAACAAAACCAACGACATTATTACCAAAAGTATCAATAGCGAAAGAAGTTGCCAAAGCCGACGCGCCGATATTAACAAGATTATTTCCAACAAGAATAGCGCTTATAAGCTTGCTTTGATTAGAAAGAATTTTCTCAATAAGCTTAGCGTTTTTTACACCATCATCGACCATATTTCTAAGCCTTATTTTGCTCAAAGAAGTAAGAGCTGTTTCTGAAGCCGAAAAAAAAGCCGACAATAACAATAAAACAATCAAAAGCGCTATCTGCAACGAGGTAGAACTCGAAGGGTCCAAACTGTCAGGATCCACTAAAAATCACACTCCTAAAATTTAAAATGTATATTTAATTTCCAAGAGATATTATATCACAAATAAAACATGCTTGCAAACAGTATTTAAGTCCCATAATTAACTTATATAAGCCAAAAATAATATTTAAAATCTTATTTTTTAAAATAACAACAAAATTTCTTTTAATATCCTGTTAAATCATCTGAAATCTTATTCTAGAGCGTATCCGAAAACTCCTTATAAAAGCTTATTTTTACTTTCTCAAAATATTAGTTTTATAGTCAATGAATCACAAAAATTGATTTCATCTGTATTTTTAGATAAAATGTTTGCCATTTACCTTTTTTATGATATAATTAAATAAAATATATAATTTAAATCATATGAAAGGAATGATATCATGCTTGAAGCAGGCGTTAGCGCTCCAAATTTCAGTTTACCGGACAAAGATGGCAATATTGTAAATCTAAGTGATTTTAAAGGAAAAAAAGTTATATTATATTTCTATCCAAAAGACTCAACTCCCGGGTGCACAAGACAAGCCTGTGGTTTTCGTGACAATAACTCAGAATACAATAAATTAAACGCCGTAGTAATAGGAATAAGCAAAGACAGCGTTAAGTCTCACACAAATTTCACAACAAAACAAAATCTCAATTTTACAATTCTTTCCGATACCGAGCTTGAGGCGATTAAAGCCTATGATGTTTGGCAGGAAAAGAAAAATTATGGAAAAGTGAGTATGGGCGTTGTAAGAACAACCTACATTATTGACGAAAACGGAATTATCGAAAAAGTATTCAATAAAGTGAAGACAAATGACAATCCAGCAGAAGTACTTGAATATTTGACTAACTCAGTCTCTTAAAAAAATATCGGTCATTTTGTTTTAATAAATAAAGGATAAAATTCTTACTATGATATACCATAATATAAAAAAGGGAATTTTTAAAGAAAGGGAAAACAGATTTATAGCGTTAATTGAAATAGACGGAAAAGTTGAAAGATGCCACGTAAAAAACACGGGAAGATGCAAAGAACTTCTCGTGTTTAACGCTGAGGTTTTCGTTGAGGAAAATTTCTCAGAAAAAAGAAAAACAAAGTTTTCTCTTATTTCCGTAATAAAAAATAACATTATCATAAATATAGATTCTCAAGCACCCAACAAAGCCGTTTCCGAATGGCTTAAAGAAAATGGTCTTTTTAATGACATTACACTTTTAAAAAGCGAAGTACGATTCAAAAACTCACGTTTTGATTTTTATGTGGAAAGAGGAGACATAAAAAGTTTTATTGAAGTTAAAGGGGTAACTCTTGAGGAAAATAGAATTGCGCGTTTTCCTGATGCCCCAACAAAAAGAGGGGTAAAGCATATTTACGAACTTTGTCAGGCTATAGAAGAAGGACATAAGGCGTACATAATATTTATTATACAAATGAAAAATATTTTATGGTTTGAGCCTAATTACGTGACAGACCCTGAATTCGGCAAAGCTCTCAAATACGCCGAAAAACAAGGCGTAAATATTTTAGCCTATGATTGTGACATAGGTTTTAACTTTATGACAATTAACAAAAAAGTTAAAATTAAATTATAGCAATTTTAATACAAATTTAAAAGGACATTTTATTTAATATTTTTTATCCTCTACCTGCTCCGGAATTGCTGTATGGATTTATTTACAATAAAGCTTTTTTATAAATAAAATTTTGTGAATGGAGTGTTTAAAAAAAATTATGAGTTCAATTTTCGGTTCCAATAAAAAATTACTGATATTAACACTTAAAAGTATAATATCGGCTCTGGCGATATCCATCTTAGAAGACTTTTCATCAACAGATATAATAGCTCCGATTTTATGTGTTTTAATATTTAAATTATATTCATCAAACGACTTAATGATTAATTCAAAAGATTTAAAAAAAAATAACAGATTAATTTCAATAGCGGCTAAAATAGGATTAATTTTTTCTTTATTTTCCACATTCTATAAATACGACGTATTTATAGAATATGAATCCGTTATAATAGGGTTAATAACTCCAATAATAGTATTTTATGGTCTGGGTATCTTTTTTAAGAATATATTAATATTAATTTATAGTAAACTGATAAATTTTTCTCTTTTTTCTGAAAACAAGCCTTTATTCAAAGAAAAACCCATAAAACCATATCTTATGTTTTGGATTCCTTTTATAATTATTTTTATTATATGGGGACTCTATTTTTTAAAAGATTATCCCGGTGATATGTCGCAGGATTCAGAGTGGCAATTCTATCAAGCTGTTGGAATCAAACCTCTCAATAATCACCATCCAATCGCCCATACTCTTTTAATAGAATTAATATATAATATAGGTATGTTTTTATTTAACAATATGAACACGTCAATAGCTTTATACAGTTTAACTCAAATGGCAATTATGGACGCTGTTGCCTGTTATTTTATATATACCTCATATAAATTAAAAATAAACTTAAAATTTTGTATTATAGCAACACTGTTCTACACTCTTGCCCCTTATAATATAAAATATAGTTACGTTATGTGGAAAGACGTTCTGTTTGCCGGATTCATTTTAGCGTTTATGACAACGCTTTGGCGATTAGTAGAATACTTTAAAACCATTAATACAGAAAAAACGAAAAAACCAATTTTTGAATACATTATGTTATTTTTTTCAGGAATAGGAATGTGCCTTTTTAGAAGTAATGGTATTTATGTACACATCATAACCCTTATAGTAATTATCTGTTATTTCCGAAAAAAATGGAGACCCCTTATATACGTACCAACAGCGTCTTTAATTATTTCTTTAATAATTTTAGGACCTGTATATAACAGTATGAACATTGAAAAAGAAGATATTTTGGAAACAATAGGAGTTCCTCTCCAACATGTAGCGAGAGTAATAAAAGACGAAAAACCCCTAACCTCAGAAGAGAAATATTTAATTTCCAAAGTCGCTGATATTAACGATATTTCAGAAAAGTACGATTCAAAAATTGTAGACCCTATAAAGGATTTAATAAGAGAAGAGAATCAAACAGCGGAATATATAAGCGAACACAAATGGGAATATTTTAATCTTTGGCTCAATCTTTTATTCAAATATCCTGATTCATATTTATTCGCTCAAATTGACCAAACATACGGTTACTTCTATCCAAAGGTAAATTATTGGGTATATTGGTCATACCATATTATAAACAGAGCAAATCTTGACTACGAACATGACCCCAAAATCCCCGAAGACGGAACCCTCGCGGAACTTATGGACGAGTATTTGTCTATGTTTAACAACATACCAATTCTAGGCACTTTAAGAAGCATAGGCACTTTCACGTGGCTATTTATAGCTTGTTTTGGGCTAATTTGTTTAAAAAAATTAAAATATGAAAAAATTGTGTTTATCCCTATTTTCGCTTTACTTTTCACGCTAATGATAGCCGCTCCCGTATACGGAATGATATTTTCCGCTCCAATTTTTATAGCGCTGTCCATATACAAAAAGCCCGGTTCAGAACAAATTAATTGAACCTATGCGCAACACTCAGATTTTTAAAAAATCTTTTATTAAACATATCTATTGGAAAAATAAATATTGGAAAGGAAGTTTTAATATATGTTAAAAATCGGTGTTATCGGTTTGGGGCTCATAGGAGGTTCTTTAGCCAAAGCCTTTAAATTAAAATTAGGAGCGGAAGTTGTCGCGTTCAGCAGAAGTGAGGAGCCTCTTTTATCCGCTTTCAATGAAAATATTATAACAGATTATTCAACCTTAGATTTACAAATACTAAGCGACTGTGACTATATATTTATATGCACTCCTGTTGATAAAATAACAGAATACGTTGACAGTCTTCTTCCATACATAAAAAAAGAATGCGTCGTCACGGATTGCGGAAGCACAAAAAACAAAATATGCAAAAAAATGGAAGAATACAAAAATCTTTATTTCATAGGCGGACATCCAATGGCAGGTTCCGAAAAAATAGGATATTCCGCGTCAACAGAATATCTTCTTGAAAACGCCTACTATATTTTAACTCCAAACTCCACTGTTCCCGAAAGTACTGTCGAGAAATTTACTGATATCATAAAAAAAATCGGAGCTATTCCTGTAAGATTATCTCCTGATTACCACGACTACGCAATTGCGGCAATAAGTCATATTCCACATATAACGGCCGCCTCTCTGGTAAATACAGTTAAAGAGCTCGATGGAAAAAAAGGATATATGCATAGTCTCGCGGCGGGAGGTTTTAAAGATATAACAAGAATAGCCTCCGGAAGCCCAGAAATGTGGAATGGAATTTGTAAAGAAAATAAAGATGAAATTTTAAAAGTTATTAAAAGCTTAAAAATCACAATAAATGAGTTTGAAGATTATCTTAATAACAATAACGAACAAAAAATTTATGATTTTTTTGAAAAAGCAAAAAACTACCGAGACTCATTTTCCAACAGGAATAAAAGTATCATATCAAAAACTTATGACATATTTTTAAATGTGCGTGATAAACCAGGAATTATAGCGACTGTATCAACACATTTAAGCGTAAATAACATTAATATAAAAAATATTGGAATAATCAATAATAGGGAATTTGAGGACGGAATTCTGCAAATATCTTTTGATAGCGAAGAAGAAAAACAAAAAAGTATAAAATTATTAAACGAGCTTAATTTTGAGATATTCAAATAACTGAAATAAATACAATATGAAAGGAAAAAATTATGCAAAAAAATATATATCCAAAAAACAATCTTTCAGGAACAATAACCGTTCCAGGAGACAAATCAATTTCTCATAGAGCTGTTATGTTTGGTGCTCTAGCGTCCGGAATTACCGAGATAACGGGATTTTTAACAGGAGATGATTGTATGTCAACAATTTCCTGTTTTAAAAAACTGGGAATAAATATTGAAGTCGACAATGACAAAGTAACAGTGTATGGAAAAGGATTAAATGGATTAAAAGAACCAAAAGACACACTTGATGTGGGAAACAGCGGAACAACAATACGCCTCATCTCAGGCATATTATCCGCGCAACCTTTTTCCTGCGAAATCACAGGAGACGAGTCAATTCAAAAACGTCCTATGAATAGAGTTATAAAACCTCTGTCACTTATGGGAGCAAAAATAAAGGGAATCAATAAAGATGGCTATGCTCCTCTGCGTATTGAGGGCACAAAACTTAAAGCCATGAAATATGTTCTTCCCGTAGCAAGTGCCCAGGTAAAATCAGCAATTTTGCTGGCAAGTCTTTTTGCTGATGGCATTACCACTATTGATGAACCCATAGCTTCAAGAAATCATACCGAAATAATGTTAAACTATTTCGGCGCTAATATAAAAAAAGAAAACAAAAAAATAATAAGCGTTCCTGTAAAACAACTATATGGAAAACCCGTATCAGTTCCAGCTGATATTTCCTCAGCGGCATTTTTCATAGTCGCGGGTATTATCACACCTAACTCTCATATTATAATAAAAAATGTAGGAGTTAATGAAACAAGAACAGGCATAATTGACGCTTTAATAAATATGGGCGGAGATATAAAAGTTATAAATAAAAATACTTCAAGCGGCGAGCCTATCGCTGATATTGAGGTTAAAACCTCAAAACTGCGAGGTATAACACTGGAAGGCGAAATAATTCCAAGAATGATTGATGAAATTCCTGTTTTCGCTGTTGCCGCGCTTTACGCTGACGGAATTACAACTGTCAAAAACGCTGAAGAACTAAAAGTAAAAGAATCAAATCGTATTTCCGCTATGGCGGAGGAACTCGGAAAAATGGGCGCTAAGATTGAGGAAACTGATGATGGCATGATTATTCAAGGAAACTCAAAACTACACGGAGCAGAGGTTGAAAGTCACAACGACCATAGAGTAGCAATGAGTCTCTCAATCGCGGCGTTAAACGCTGAGGAAAAAACAACTATCAATAATTCCGAATGCGTAGCCATTTCATTTCCGACATTTTATGACTATATAGAACAATTATAAATTTTAAGGAAATACCACGTAATTCATGGGTTTTTATTGCCTTTTGCGCGGTATTTCCTCATTACAACAGCGATTCCATTTTAATTTTTTATCTTTATTTTATACTAAAATTACTGTAATATTACAAAAACATATGTTTTAATAAAAGATTTAATAAGGAGATAACCATAAATATGGATTTGTTTGAATACCAAAGGAAAAAAAATATGAAAAAAGAATCGCCTCTCGCCTCAAGAATGCGGCCAAAAACATTGGAACAATTTATCGGACAAGAGCATATTATAGGAAAAAACACACTTTTATACAGAGCCATAAAAGCTGATAAACTAACATCAATTATACTTTACGGACCTCCTGGAACAGGGAAAACAACTCTCGCTAAAATAATAGCCAATTCAACAAAAAGCGAGTTTGTTCAGCTTAACGCCACAACTTCAGGAATAAAAGATATAAAAGAAACTATTGAAACAGCTAAATCACTAATGGGTATGACTGAAAAAAGAACAATACTTTTTATAGATGAAATTCATAGATTCAATAAATCCCAGCAAGACGCTCTATTGCCTCACGTTGAGGACGGTACTGTTATATTTATAGGAGCGACTACTGAAAACCCTTATTTTGAGGTAAACAAGGCATTATTGTCACGAAGTGTCATCTTTGAGCTTAAACATTTAACTTTTGAAAATATAAAAACTATAATTAAAAACAGTATAAATGATAAAGAAGATGGTTTTGGGGCGTTAAAAGTTAAAATTACAAAAGAGGCTATAAACTTCCTCGCCGATATGGCAAACGGAGATGCCCGAGCAGCCCTAAACGCCGTTGAGCTTGCCGTTTTAACAACAGAGCGAAATGCGGATGGAATATTGTGTATAGACATATCCACAGCACAGCAATGTATTCAAAAAAGGGCGTTAAATTATGAGAAAAACGGAGATAATCATTATGACACAATATCGGCTTTTATCAAAAGCATGAGAGGAAGCGACCCGGACGCCGCGATATATTATCTGGCGAAAATGCTCTATGCCGGTGAAGATATCAAATTTATAGCGAGAAGAATTGTGATTTGCGCTTCTGAGGACATTGGAAACGCCGACCCAAGAGCATTGCAAGTTGCCGTTTCAGCTTTTGACGCAGTCAATATGATAGGAATGCCCGAAAGCAGAATAATTTTAGCTCAAGCAGCCGCGTACGTAGCATCAGCTCCAAAAAGCAACTCAGCGATTTTAGCTATCGACAAAGCTCTAAAAGATGTACAAAACATTCAAACATCGGGGGTTCCAAATCATCTCAAAGATTCCCACTATAAAGGAGCGGCAAACCTTGAACATGGAATAGGATATAAATATTCTCACAATTATAAAAATCACTATGTCAAGCAACAATATTTACCGGACGAGGTAAAAAACCAAAAATATTATATACCCTCCGAAAATGGTTATGAGAAAAAAATCAAACAATGGCTTAATTTTTTAAAAGATGAATAGCCAATAGACTGTTTATAGCAATCCAATTTAAAAATAAATTTTAGCCGTTGAACTTATTTATTTTTAACGTGAGTTTGATGAGAAATTGCAGTGAAACTCGGTGAAACGTAGTTTCGCACAAAAGTTTTTGTCAAACTTTTTTCAAAAAGTTTGTGGAGTTTGAGGTGAAACCTCAAGGTTTTTAATGCTTCAAGAGCATTTTTAGAGGTTTGGAACCTTTTTTCGATAGAAAAAGGTTCCATTAATTATAAAATTTCATCAAACTCACGTTATTTTTAGGTTGAATTGCTATAAGAACCTGTCTAAAATCAAAAAAAAGCCTGTCTAAAATCAAAATATACACAAAAAATCAGTGAAAATAAAATCATTCTGGAGCGTAATGATATTATTTTCACTGAATGAAATTTTAACCTACCTTTTTTTGGATATTTTAATAGTTTTTAGACAGGCTCTGACACCACTTTACAAATCACTAAATCTTATACTATATTTAGTGATTTAGAATCCATAAACCTTACTATATATAGTATTAAAAATAAAAATCTGTAAAATGGTACTATAATATAAAAGCACAAAATTAAAAACAACTAGAGCGTATCTGAAAACTCATACCAACTGTTGAAAATATATAAAACCTTGTTTTTCAAGGATTATTCTTATTCTCTCAAAAACAAACTATCAAAAAAATTATTAAAAAATAAACGAAGACACTTTAATTTCGTTCTACTTTTTATAATTTTTTTCGTATATTTTAGTTTTAAGATACGCTCTATAATTTAAAGGGGAAAATATTATGAAAAAGCAAGTATTCAATCCATATCTTCCAAGTTATGAATATGTTCCTGACGGTGAACCCAGGGTATATAACGATAGGCTTTATATTTTTGGAAGTCACGATAAATTTAACGGCAAGGAATATTGTGAAAACGATTATATTTGTTGGTCGGCTCCCATTGATGACCTTTCTGATTGGAGATATGAAAACACAATATATAAGAAAGAACAGCATCCAGAAAAAGGAAAAAACATATTATACGCTCCCGATGTTATCCAAGGAAAAGACAACAGATTTTATTTGTTTTATTCAATAGCGAAATCATCAATTATATCTGTAGCGGTTTGCGACAAACCAGCCGGAAAATATGAATACTATGGAAACATAAAAAATTCCGCTGGGGAAATAGCCGGAAGCAAAAGCGGCGATTATTTTCAGTTTGACCCAAGCATTTTTATAGATGACGATGGCGAGATTTATTTATACTCAGGATTTTGCGGAACGAAAGAAAAAGACGAGAAAGGACGATTATTTGTCGGGGCACATGTATCCGCTCTTGAAGATGATATGTTAACGATAAAAAAAGAACCAAAAATTATACTTTCAAGAGAGGATTGTCCTGATGGCGCAAAATTTTTTGAGGCAGCATCATTAAGAAAAATAAATGGATTATACTATTTAGTTTATTCAGCCAGATTGACAGGTCTGCACTATTGCATAAGTCAATATCCTGATAAAGATTTCATTTATAAAGGCAGAATACATTCTTCCTCAGATGTTGGAATAAATGGACATACAGAAAATAATCCCTCTTACCCTATAGGAAATACCCATGGAGGAATTGCTTGTATAAAAGGACAATATTATATTTTTAATCATAGATTTTCAAACGGAACATCTTTTTGCCGACAAGGTGTGGCGGAACCAATTAATATTGATGAAAACGGTGAAATTAAGCAAGTTGAGGCAACAAGCTGCGGACTAAACGGCGGACCATTAAAAGGATATGGGGTTTATCCCGTTTATATAGCTTGCAATTTAATGGATTTAAATAACTACGAAAACGAGAACTCTAGAAAAGCAGACAAAACTTTTTTAACCCAAGCCGGTGAAGACAGGGAAAACGGCGAAAATCAATATTTAACAAATTTTCATAATAATTGTTTGGTTGGGTTCAAATACTTCGATTTTAAATCTTTAATAGGAATCTCATTTAAAATCAGGGGCAAAGCCGAAGGAAAAATATATATATCACTTACAGAAAATGGTGAAAGCGCAGGCGTATGCGATATTAATATTAACACAAAAATATGGATTGACATAAACTGCGAGTTTACTATTCCAGACTGTACAAGCGGACTATTTTTTAAATATATCGGCAGCAACTCAATTGAAATACTATCTTTTAAGTTAAAAACTAAAGGAAATACCACATAATTATAGCTTTCATATGGTATTTCCCTTAAAATTTAATTTCCAAAAACCGGAGGATACTTTTATGAATGAAAGAGTAAAAAAAGCGTTTGAAAATCGTAAAAAAGGATACAACTGCTGTCAAGCTGTTGTATGTGCATATAGTGATATTTTTGATGTGGATGAAGAAACCGTATTTAAAGTCGCTGAGGGTTTTGGTTCAGGATTTGGAGGTATGCAGGGAATATGCGGAGCCATATCAGGAGCCGTTATTATTGCCGGATTAAAAAATAGCGCTGGAACAAAAAACACAAAGACAAAAATAAACACTTATAAAATTTCAAAAGAAGTCATAGAAAAATTTCAAAATAAAAATTCTTCTGTTATATGTAAAGAACTAAAAGGTATTGAGACAAAAAAAGTCTTGCGTTCTTGTGAAGGATGCATAGAAGACGCTGTTAAACTCATTGATGAAATTGTTTTAAAATAATACAACATCACACAAAAAAGTAAAGCCGCCATATTGAAATATAACAGCAATACGGCGACTTAAACTGAGCCCTTATAATTTTATTTATCTAAGAGCCTGCCTAAAAACTATTAAAATATCCAAAAAATCATTGAAAATAAAATCATTGCGCTTCAAAATGATTTTATTTTCGCTGATTTTTCGTGTATATTTTGTTTTTAGACAGGCTTTTTTTAGATTTTAGACAGATTCTAAAATTAACTGAAATACCTGTCAAGCAAACCTTTAAACGCTTTACCGTGTCTTGCCTCATCTTTACACATTTCGTGTACTGTGTCATGAATCGCATCAAGATTAGCGGCTTTAGCTCTTGAGGCCAAGTCTTTTTTACCCGCTGTAGCTCCATGTTCAGCGGCAACTCTCATTTCAAGATTTTTCTTTGTGCTTTCATCCACAACCTCGCCAAGAAGTTCGGCAAATTTAGCGGCATGTTCAGCTTCCTCAAAAGCAATTCTCTTATAAGCCTCAGCAACCTCAGGATAACCCTCTCTGTCAGCCTGACGACTCATCGCGAGATACATACCAACTTCCGTACACTCACCCATAAAGTTTTGTCTCAAATCTTCAACAATTGATTCGTCAACACCTTTAGCGACACCAATTCTGTGTTCATCAGCAAAAATCAAATCGCCGACTTGTTCCTGAAACTTGCTTGCCGGAGCACCACATTGAGGACATTTTTCCGGCGGACAGTCACCCTCATGAACATAACCACAAATACTACATACAAATTTTTTCATTACATTATTCCTCCTAAAAATTGTATATTTTAGAAAATACAGGCTGATATTATTAAATATTCTAAAAAACAAAAAACTTAAACAATTTATTACCCGCCTAATATTTTCTTTATTATCAATATCACATAATTACATTACAAACATTATATAGCAGACATTAGTATTATTCCCAAACCACATAAAATTTAAACAAAAAATATTTAAAAAATAAATGATAATAATTATCATCTAAAATTTATTATAAATTAAAAAATACTAAAAGTCAATAGTTAAATTAGAAATTTTATATCCTTATTTTTCAGACTATATCTTAAGTACTATAAAAGTTTAATATTAGAGTTAGCACATCGCTCAATCATCTCATCCGGCCACACAGACGGCTGAACCTCACCAATGTGCGCTTTTCCAAGCAAAAACATACAAACTCTTGATTGTCCTATACCACCGCCAATTGTATAAGGTAGCTCTTTATTAAGAATAGATTTATGAAAAGGAAGATTTGTCCTTTCCATACAATTTGATTTTTCAAGTTGATATAATAAAGATTTTTCATCAACCCTTATACCCATTGATGATATCTCAAGAGGACAATTTAAAATGGGAAACCAAACAAGAAAATCCCCGTTCAAACTCCAATCGTCATAATCAGGAGCTCTTTCACCATGTTTCTCACCAGACGCTAAAACATCCCCAACCTGCATAATAAAAACAGCTTTATACTCTTTTGTAATTTTTTCTTCTCTTTGCTTAGGAGTAAGTTCAGGATACATTTGTTCAAGCTTTGATGTTGTTATAAACTTAATTTCCTCAGGAAGAAATCTTGTCAAAATAGGGTACACATCATTTATATATGACTCAACAATTTTTAAAACTCTAAAAACCTGAGACGCGGCCTTTTTTAACATATTAAGATTTCTTTCCCCCAAAAGAATAACTTTTTCCCAATCCCATTGGTCAACAAAAATAGAGTGCAAATTATCAAGCTTCTCACTTTTACGAATTGAATTCATATTTGCGTATAAACCTTCTTCATATATAAATCCATATTTCTTCAAAGCAACCCTTTTCCATTTAGCTAGAGAATGAACGATTTCCGCGTTTTTATTTATCGAACTAATGTTAAAAGCAACAGGTTTTTCCAGATTATTCAAAGTATCATTTATTCCAGATTCAGGCAAAACAAAAAGCGGCGCTGAAACTTTTTGCAAATTAAAAACCTTTGAAAAAGTTCTTTCAAAACAATCTTTTATTTGATTTATAGCAATCTCTGTTGTTTTTATATCAAGCTTAGGCTTATAATCTTGAGGTATTTGAAGTTTCATCAAAAAAAACCTCCTTTCTTTTAAATTTATAAATTAAGTTTAACAATT
>CATJCJ010000411.1 GCA_949738935.1 uncultured Eubacteriales bacterium
GAAAGGACGTAAGATTTCCGGATGCCCTGCAGGGTATGGAAATATTTACGGTGAAAGGCGGACATACGGTACCGGAGGATGAATAATGGCATTGTGTGGCGGGAAAGGAGCGGGAGGACTTCTTTTCACGGAAAGGCGAATTAAGAAATGGAAAAGTGGAGAATGATTATTGCGTTAACCGTGATGGTCATGACTATGGCGGTGCAATCTTTTACAGGAACGGAGATGGTGGGACTATCCGTGATAAAAAGTGAATACAGCGATAAGAACCAAAATAACAACATACGTATTTTTTATCCACAAATACAAGGACTTGGAGATGAAATAAGGGAAGAAAAGGTTAACGTCCTGATAAAAGAAGATGCAACAAAACTGGTAGGAGGGTATTTGTATGAGGACAATAATCTGTTTCATGACTTGGATTATGAAATAAAGTTTCTGAATGATAGGGTGTTTAGTATTTGTTATAAGGGATCTTATGGCGGAACCACCAATGGGCAAAAACTGAGTCCAATCATACTTACAACAACTGTGGATATTGGTACAGGGAAAATACTGACATTAAATGATGTAGTTAATGATTTTGATGCGTTGTGCGGAATGCTGGTGGAAGACCGATTTGAAAACGTTACCATGTGGGATGGAAGGAAAGGAGAGAGAAAAATCAGCGAGCGTTATATACAGGACGAAGGACTTGCGGGAAGTTTGCAGAAGGAAGAATGGGATATTACTGCCGGAACCAATTTCGGATGGTACGTGAACGGCAGACAGTTTGTAATTGTCTTAAATGAAGTCGTGACATACAACGAATTTGCCATAGATATTTCAGAAGTGGAGGATATCTTGGATCATGGATTTTTGGAAATGCTGGGGTGGTAAAAGAATATGACTGGCGGAGACGGACATATCAGCTTGGAAAAATTCCAACGGAAGAAATGTATGGGAACCGGAATGACACGTATAAACAAAAACACACAAGAGGATGGAGGAGCAAATGGAAAAAAATTATTACACAGTACTTGAACTGGGCAGCGCAGGCAATGTAACCCAGGAGGAAATAAAAAAGGCATACCGTAGACTGTCGAAAAAATACCACCCGGATGCCAATCCGGGGAACAAGGAAGCGGA
>CATJCJ010000412.1 GCA_949738935.1 uncultured Eubacteriales bacterium
CTCTGTTTTTGGGCTTTCCGGTCTTTCAACCTTTTCGGAATTCTCTGTTTTTTGTTTTTCCGGTCTTTCTACCTTTTCTGAATTCTCTGTTTTTGGTCTTTCCGGTCTTTCCTGTCTTTCTACCTTTTCGGAATTCTCTGTTTTTGGGCTTTCCGGTTTTTCAACCTTTTCGGAATTCTCTGTTTTTGGGCTTTCCGGTCTCTCCGGTCTTTCCACTTTTTCTGAATTCTCTGTTTTTGGTCTTTCCGGTCTCTCCGGTCTTTCCACTTTCTCAGAATTCTCTGTTTTTGGGCTTTCCGGTCTTTCCACTTTTTCTGAATTCTCTGTTTTTGGGCTTTCCGGTCTTTCCACTTTTTCTGAATTCTCTGTTTTTGGTCTTTCCGGTCTTTCCACTTTTTCTGAATTCTCTGTTTTTGGGCTTTCTGGTCTTTCAACTTTTTCGAAATTCTCTGTTTTTGGTCTTTCCGGTCTTTCCACTTTTTCTGAATTCTCTGTTTTTGGTCTTTCCGATTTTTCCACTCTTTCAGAATTTTCTAATTGCGGTCTTTCTATTTTTTCCGCATTCTGATTTTTAGATAATTCCATATCTTCAGATTGAGTTTTCTGATTTATCAAATCTGATTTAAAATCATTACTCGCATTTTGTTGTTCATACTTTATATTTTCCTGTTCACTTTTATAACCGGAATAAGTTTTACCATAAATATTAGCGGCTGCCTGAGTTCTGTAATCTCTTGATATTTTATGCTGTACTTTAGAAACCGTATTATTTTTCTCATATTCAGAGGTCAGTTGTTTTTGATAACTTTTCGTATTTTTTACTTTATCATTATTTAATTTAATATCCCTTGTTTTACCAGAAAAAGTCTTTGACATATAGTCATTTTTTCTATCTGTTTTATCATAATAATCTTTTGAGCTGTCTTCTTTTTCAAGTGAGGAGTCATAATTTTCTTTGATATATTCCTTAGCCGCGGCAGCAGCTTCCTCATCAGAGATTTTTTGAAAAACAAAGTCAGCCTCACCTTGTCCGACAAAAAGGTCATTATTTTTAACTTCATAAATAAATTTTGACAGAACATCCGGAGATAACTTACCAGTATCAATTCCGCTGGCCTCAATTTTACTCAAAATATTCTCATCAGCGTTTTTAATTATATAGTCAACGCTTTTTTTAATTTCACTAAGAAGTTTTATATTTTTAGCCTTAACAGAAACATTATTATCATTTAAAAATCTAGCGTAAGCGGCATTTTCTTTAGTATAAGCGACATTAATTTTTGAAAGCAGCTCATTATAATTCGTCTTAGCGGCGCCGGAATTTCCCGATAAATTTACATCTTTAGATTTTTCAGCTGTAACGGCCGATTCTCTCAAAGTTGAGTCAACCTGTCTAATAATAATCTTTCCGCCGCTGTTTCGTTTAATCTCAACAGAAATTTTCTCACCCTCAGACGCTTTAATAGCTTTTCTGTCAACAATAACACTTTCACCGTTTTCAAAATTCAATTTAACTTTAGCCCTATTCAAAGAATCCTCAGAAACATCAGCCTCAACAACATCCCCCTCCTTAAAATCAAGGGTTCTCGACTCAGAACTCTTAGAATCAACGTTTTCCAAATCTATATTCAGTCTTCTCGCATAATCACCATTTATAAAACCTTGGTTCAAAATAAACACCTCCAAAAAAAATACTTCACTATAATTTATATCGGCAAAAACAAAAATTTAGTTAATAGTAAATCTCTTTTAATCAGAGGCATATCTGATACTATTCTCAAGTTAAAAAATAACTATAGAAATGTAACCGCAAAAACGATAGTTTTTGCAAATTAAAGGTCAAGCCTTTTCAAAGGCTTGCAGAGGTTTGGAGGCAGAGCCTCCAAGGTTTTTGTCTATATTTTAATATGAGATTAGTATGAACTGTTAAATCTTATTTTTTCAAATCCTCAAAGAAACGCCAAAATCAATCAGCGTCTCTCAAAAACTCAATCATATGTTTTCTAAATTTCTTTGGAAGCATTTGGTTTTGACGTCTAGAGCTTTTTCTGTCCTCAATAGATATAGTATTAAAGAAATCAATCCATAGATTTTGCCAAAGCTCCTCATCGTCGGAATTTGATATCTCAAGCTTCGAGACATTTTCCATAATAAGCAAATTACCATTATCATACAAAGCGCATTTTTTTCTTTTAACATCATTTATAATCCACTTTTCAGTTCTAAGCCTATTGGCAAAATGATTAGCCACAATTTCTATAACGTCATTATCAGGAGAAATTTCCGAATAAAGAACATTCTCTTTTGTCTGAGCAAATCTGACAAAACCCGTAAGAAGATGAGCCTCTTCCCCAACAGCCCGCCGATTTTTAATAACATTCAAAACATAATCAAGAGTTTTATAATCATCAACTCTTCTTCCAACTTTAAATCCAAGCTTAAGATATTTCAAAATATCCGTAAAACGATTTTTCTGAAAACTCAAAAATGACATATAAACATTTTCAAAAGCCCTTTGAGATATTTTCCTTTTTATACCCAAAACAACACGTTCAGCCTTAACATTATCAGTTTCAATATGTTTATACTCAAAACAAAAGCTCTCCTGAATAATTCCGTCCTCTTGAATACCGCAATCAAAATTTTTATTTTGAAAACATTCAAAAACAACCGTAAGAAACCCAAAAAACGTACCATCAAAAATATATATTATATTCTCCAAAAAATCACTCCAACTCTTTTTTCCCAATACCAACAGCGGAATCAACAGGAAGAGAGAAAGAAATTCCTTTACCTTCAGTAGCGAGACCAACCTTTTTCATAATAGCCTCCATAATAGCCTGTTTATCTTTTTTAGGAGCGATTATCATAACAAGGTCTTTTTCGGGCTGAATAGTTATTCCAAGAAACCTAGCCGCTTCTTCCGTTCCAAGTCCTCTTGCGTGAACCAAAGTTCCGCCTGTGGCTCCGGCAGCCTTAGCGGCGTCCATAACATCCCCAAAATTACCCTTTGTAACAATAGTCATTATAAGTTCATATTCACAGCCATACATATTATCCACCTCTCCACTCTCAATTTCAGATTTAACGCACATAGAAGACAAAAAATTACTGGCGCTCAACAAAGGAATCGTAAAAGCGATTCCTGTTCCAGGTTTACTAAAATTCAATTCCGAACTGAGTTTACTTAAAACAGACCTCGCTGTTTTAGTTGTCGTCACACTTACAATAACACCTTTTTTAGTTTCCCCAATTCCAAGATAATCAAGTATATCCGATGTAGCCGAACCATGTCCATGAGTTATAAGGTTCAGAGGAAGACCATTTTTAAGATAAAGCTGGGAAATTTTTTTAACACAGACATAATCAACAATAGAAACAACCGCCTTTAAGCTAAAGCCTTTTGACATATAAAACACTCCTTTCAAAAAAATCACTCGTCCTCTGAGTCAAAATCAACAATACTATCATCAATAATAATATCCTTTTCCAAAACAGAAATATGTCTTCTCTCTTTAACCTTAGCTATAATACCCAAAATCTGAATAGCGATAATAGGTGTCATCGCCACCATAGCGACAATGCCAAAAGCATCCAGAAAAATATTTCCGTCAAGAGCGTCGCACGCCCCAATAGAAAATGGTATAAGAAAAGCGGCGGTCATAGGCCCCGATGCCACACCTCCCGAGTCAAAAGCGATAGCCGAGAAAATAGGCTTAACAAAAAAAGTTATAACCAAGGCGATAACATATGTTGGAAACAATATATACATAACAGGTATATGAAAGACAATTCTAAGCATAGATATAGCGACAGAAAAAGCGACCCCAACAGAAAGGCTTATACCCATAGCCTTTCCTGTAATAGTTCCCTCTGTCATATCCTCAACCTGTTGTTTTAAAACATGAACAGCCGGTTCTGCCGCGACAATAAAATATCCAACAACAGCGCCAAAAGGAACAAGAAACCAAAACCATTCTCCCAAAGCGATAGTATTCCCAAGATAATACCCCGCCGGCATAAAACCAACGTTAACACCTGTCAAAAAAACAACAAGACCAAAATATGTATAAAACAGACCAATGAAAATTTTTATAACAGCCTTTCTTTTCAATTTCAATGAAAAAAACTGAAAAATAACAAAGAATAGTACAATAGGAATAATACATGCGGCGACTTCATAAGCACACTCCGGAACATACACAAAAAAATTCTGAACAGACTCAAAAAAAGATGTCACATTTAAAGAATACTCCGAAGAATAATTTCCGCCGTCAGGGCTATAAATCATCCCAAGAACAAGAACAATCAAAATAGGTCCAACCGAACAAAGCGAAACGAGCCCAAAGCTATCCTCCTCAGAATTACTGTCACCTCGAACAGAAGCCAAACCAACTCCCAAAGACATTATAAAAGGAACAGTAATAGGTCCCGTCGTAACTCCTCCGGAGTCAAAAGCTACAGCAAGAAAATCCTCTTTTGTAAAGAAAGCAAGTATAAAAACAACAGCATATAAAAATATTAAAATATATGAAAGCCTTATTTGAAAAAATATCCTCAAAAACGATACAACAAGGAAAATCCCAACTCCTAATGACACAGCGGAAATTAATATGGCGTTAGGGACACTTGATATTTGTTCAGCCAAAACTTTAAGGTCAGGCTCAGCGGTAGTAATAATAAATCCAATAATAAAGGTAACAACGATAATCAAGGGCAAATTTCTGGTTTTTGTCAAATTTCCCCCAACTTTCTCACCAATAGACATCATCGACATATCAGCGCCCAAAGTAAAAAATGACATACCAACCACAAGCAATAATGCCCCAATTATAAATGATATAAGCATATAAACATTCTCAAAAGGCACAATTGTAAAATTAAGCAGCACAACAATAAATGTTATGGGAAAAACTGATTTCATAGATTCTTTAAATTTCAAATAAAGATGTCTGTTCAAAAAAATACCTCCTCACTTATAATCACGTTAAAAAATCAAAGCTTTTCCGGAAAACTATCAGCGAAATTTTTTTTCATCTTTTGTCTGTAATAAAATCTTTGAGCAAAAAGTTTTACCGTAGCAAACATAGGAACAGCGAAAATCATCCCCCAGAGCCCAAAAAGCTCAGCAGCCACAGTCAAAGCTATAATAACAAGAACAGGACTAAGCTTAACACTTTCACCAACAACTTTAGGTCCAATAACAATACCATCAAGCTGCTGCAAAATAACAATAATAATCGCGGCATAAAGCGCCTTAATAGGCGTACCGCTAAGCAAAGTAACGGCGATAGCCAAAACAAAAGCGATAAAAGCCCCAAAATAAGGAATTATATTAGCGAACCCAGAAACAATACCTATAATAACAGCAAAATCAACATCAATAAGCAAAAGTCCAACACTTATAAGAACAGACATAATAGACGCGTCAATAACTTGACCTCTAATATATCCGGAAAAAACAGCGTCAATATCACTCAAAACATTACCCAGTGTACTATTAAACCTATGCGGCAAAAAAGCTTTAAAAACCTCATTAAATTTATATAATATAGCCTCTTTATCCCTCATAAAATAAAAAGAAATCACAAACCCAATTAAAACATTTAAAAATCCGCTTCCAAAAGAGTATATAAATCCAACAATACCATTAGCAATATTAGATATAAAACCGGTAAACTCACTTATAAAAGAATCCACATATTGTTGAACATACTCAAACACACCATAATCCTTAAGAAGGTCCTCAAGTTTAGCGTATGTTCCGGAAAAATCAGAAAAAGAGTTGTTAATAAAAGCGATAACGCTCTCAACCATATTATCGCCGCCGCTCTCACTAATTTTATTCACAAGAAAACTCAATCCGATATACAAAATAAATATAATAATCAAAAAAGTAATAACTGTTCCGGCTGTTCTTTTTTTAAAAACAATCCTATTATCATTTTTATTAATTTTAATTCTTTTCTTTACGCGAGACCTAATCAATAAACTTTTAAGTGAATCATTTTCTTTAATCTTTGGCAAAACATATTTCTTTATAACAATATCATACTTGCATTGAAAAAAATCGACAACAGGGTCAAAAACATAGGCCACCACAAAAGCGATAACCAAAGTCGAACAAACAGAAAACATCCATCCAACAATAGAACTTATCCCGTCAAATATCTCTCCCAAATTTGTAATTGTATAAGCGATAAAATCAACGCACAGCTTAAGAGCGTACATAAGAATAACAGCGACAACAACGTGAAACGCGATTTTAATATATTTTTTATCCCAAGGAAGTTTCAAAAAATCACCTCTTTTTTTAGATTTTAGACAGGTTCTTACAATAAATTACGATATATAAGATAGAAAAAAACACTTTATTCCTTCTTCCTTCCTTTAGCTTTGACATTTACAGCAATAATTGAATTGCTATAAAAAAGTAAAATGCCTTTCGCCAGAATTTTAAATAAAATATTCTTTTCTATGTTATACCGTAACTTCTGTAAATAAAATTAAGACTATACTCCGACTTAAAAGCTTCTATACTCAAAGCCTTTTAAGAACTTCAAGCAAAAATTCCCAGCACCTCTCAATAGAAGCTACACTTGCCTTTTCATTCGGAGTATGAATATCATATAAATTCGGGCCAAAAGAAATCATATCAACACCGGGAAGTTTCTTAGCGAATATACCACACTCAAGACCGGCGTGAATAATCTCCTCCTCAGCCTTCTCATTAAATAATTCCTCATAAACCTTAACGCAAAGATTTTTAATTTTAGAATCCGAGTTATATTCCCAAGCGGGATAGTCTCCAATAGAAGACACAGAAGCCCCCGCGAGTTCAGAAACAACTTTTATTTTATCATAAATAAAATATTTCTTTGATATAACAGCGCTCCTCACAGCGCATATAAAAGTAACCTCATTATCGTTCGTTTTAACAGCCCCAATATTATTAGAACTCTCAACAAGTCCCTCAATATCATCGCTCATAGTCTGGACACCATTAGGAAGCAACATCAGCAAAGAAACAACCTTTTGAAAAGTTTCTTTTGAAAAACACAGGCTTTGTTTTTCTGTCTCATTTATCCTTATTTTAATATTTTTGTCAGTATTTTTAAACTCATTATTAAAAACATCGTTAATTTCCGTGACAAGCCCATTAACATCATTAAACAACGTTTTATCAAAAGATATAACACACTCAGCCTCTCTGGGTATAGCGTTATCTTTACTTCCCCCTGAAATATAATTCAAATTAATATTAAATTTCTCAAAAAGAGAGTGTAAAAGTCTCGCCATAAGAACATTGGCGTTAGCCCTGCCCTTATCAATATCAATACCCGAATGCCCTCCGGCCAAACCGTTTATCATTATAGCGTAAGAAATACTATTATCACTTTGCTTTTCATACATAATAGGCAAATGAGTATGAGTTTTCATACCTCCGGCACAACCTCCCGTAAAAACCCCCTCTTTTTCAGAGTCAATATTTAAAAGAATTTTTCCATCAATAAGATTTCCGTCAAGAACGGACGCGCCGCACATTCCAACCTCCTCATCAGTCGTAAAAACAACCTCAACTGGCGGATGCTTAATAGTATCGTCATCAAGAAGAGCAAGCCCCATAGCGACAGCTATTCCATTATCCGAACCAAGGGTTGTACCGTTAGCTTTTATAAAATCACCGTCATATATAATCTCAATAGGGTCTTTAAGAAAATCATGAACAACATCTTTATTTTTTTCACAAACCATATCAAGATGACCCTGAATAATAACCCCAGGCAAATTCTCATAACCCTTAGAAGCCTGTTTCTTAACAATAACATTCAACGCCGTATCCTGTTTAACCCAAAGCCCTCTCTTCTGAGCGAAATCAACAATATAATCACTAATCTGTTTTTCATTCCCGGAGCCTCTGGGTATTTTACTGATTTCCTCAAAATAACGCAAAACATTAGAACATTTCAAGTTTTCAAAATCCGCCATATTAAAAAGCCTCCAAAAAATTAATTTTTAAAACTGTGAACAGGAGCGGGAATTCTCCCCCCTCTTTTTATAAAGGCCTCGCAGCTGTATTTATTCACAGGCATAATCGGAGCGTACCCCAAAAGTCCGCCAAACTCAACAGTATCGCCGACATCTTTTCCAATAACGGGAATAATCCTTACAGCTGTTGTTTTGTTATTAATCATACCAATAGCCATTTCATCAGCAATAATCCCTGAAATAGTCTCAGGAGAAGTGTCCCCCGGAATAGCAATCATATCAAGTCCGACAGAGCAAACGCAAGTCATAGCCTCAAGTTTCTCAAGAGATAAAGCGCCAATCTCAGCCGCCTCAATCATTCCGTGGTCCTCACTCACAGGAATAAACGCCCCGCTCAATCCTCCAACATAAGAAGAAGCCATAATACCGCCCTTTTTAACATTATCGTTAAGCATAGCAAGAGCCGCGGTTGTTCCGGGAGCGCCGGCTTTCTCAAGTCCCATCTCATTAAAAATCTCAGCGATACTGTCTCCTATAGCGGGAGTCGGAGCCAATGAAAGGTCGATTATTCCAAAAGGTACCCCAAGTCTTTTTGAGGCCTTCTGAGCCACAAGCTGTCCAACTCTAGTAATTTTAAAAGCCGTCTTTTTAACAGTTTCACAAAGAGTCTCGAAATCAGCTCCCCGAACGCTTTCCAAAGCTCGTTTAACAACACCCGGACCACTAACCCCAACATTAATAACCAAGTCTCTTTCCTCAACACCGTGAAAAGCTCCCGCCATAAAAGGATTGTCTCCGACAGCGTTGCAAAACACAACAAACTTAGCGCAGGCGATAGACCCCTGTTCTTTTGTCATAAAAGCCATTTCCTTAATAATTTCCCCCATTTTTTTAACGGCATTCATATTTATTCCGTTTTTAGACGTTCCGACATTAACGGAGGAGCAAACTCTCTCTGTAGCGGTCAAAGCCTCAGGAATACTTCTGACAAGATTAATATCTCCTTTCGTACTGCCCTTTTGAACAAGAGCGGAATACCCGCCGATAAAATTTACGCCAACTTCTTTAGCCGCTCTGTCAAGAGTTTCAGCAATAGAAATAAACCCGGCGGTATCCAAGTTTCCGCCGACAAGACTGATAGGCGTAACAGATATCCTTTTATTAACAATAGGAACTCCAAATTCTTTTGAAATATCTTCTCCCACCGAAACAAGATTAGCGGCGTTTTTTGTTATTTTATCATAAATTTTATCATTAAGTTTTTTAAGATTCGAGTCAGCGCAATCAAGAAGATTAATACCCATAGTAATCGTACGAACATCCAGATTAGCTTCCTGAATCATTTTATTTGTTTCCTGCACCTCATAATACGAAATCATAACAAATTATCTCCTCATAAACTAAATTCTGTGCATACTGTTAAAAATCTCTTCCGACTGAAGACGTATATCAACGCCAATCTCACCGCCAAGTTTTCCAAGTTCCTCAGCGACACTTTCAAATTTACCAAGATTTCCAGAAATATCAATAATCATCATCATATTAAAATACCCATTAACAATCGTTTGAGAAATATCAAGAATATTTATACTATTATCAGCGAGATAAGCGCAAACTTTCGCGATAATACCAACTCTGTCCTTACCCACAACAGTAACAATACCTTTCATAGAAAAAAATCCTCCTAATATAATTTAGATAAGATAGTTGGCGCTGATACAACCATACTTCTTTAGAAATCGCTGTAAAGTTTCAAAAGAAGTTTACTATACAGCCCCGTTTTCTTTATAAGATAATATTTTAACACAACAAAATATTATTTTCAAGACAATCCCCGCAAATTAAGGAAATAGATTTGTATATAAAAAAGAGGTGATTTTATGTCCGAAACAAAAATAGAACTTTTATCAGCAAAAGCCATTTGTGAGATTTACAAAATACCAAAAAGCACAGTATATGAACTGCTGCATCAAAAAGGTTGTCCGATAATAAAAGGAGGTAATGGAAAAAAATTTTTAGTTGAGAAAAGTGAGTTTGAGAAATGGCTTAAAAATTCAAGATAACACTTTAGAACCTGTCTAAAATCTAAAAAAAGCCTGTCTAAAAACAATATATACACAAAAAATCAGCGAAAATAAAATCATTTTGGAGCGTAATGATATTATTTTCGCTGATTTTTTGGATATTTTAATAGTTTTCAGACAGGCTCTTATACAATCAGTGCAATACCAATTAAATCCAAAGTACATTAATTTAATTGACACTGCCCTTTAGCTTTCAAATATTTTTTTCTAACTGCTTTGAAGAATATCTTTAGTTTTCTCAATAAGTTTGTTCACTTTATCAGAGAGCCCCTGCACATTTGTCATAGACTCGCTTATAAGCTTACTGCTTTCAGAGGTATCTTTAACATGAACCACAGTACTGTCAACAACACCTATAAGATTTTTAATTTTCTCATTAAAATTATTAATAATCTCATTTATATAAATAATAGACTCGTTTATATTTTTATTATTGGTATTAGCGTTTTGAACCGATTTACGAGAATTTTCAGACAATTCTCGTATACTGTTAGCGATAACAGCAAACCCCTTTCCTGACTCACCGGCTCTCGCGGCCTCAATAGAAGCGTTAAAAGATAGAAGATTAATATTTTGAGCGATTTCCTCAACACCGTCAGTAATTTTCTTATAATTTTTAGCGTTTTTGCTTATGCCGTCAATATTTGTATAAATCTCATCGCCCAAATTTATAAGCTCTTTCATATACTCGCTGACAACAATCATATCCTCCATTCCCTTTTCACCAAGCTGACCAATTCTCTCAGAATCTTTTTGTGTATTATCAACACTTTCATTAAGAACATTAACAACCTTTTTAAGTTCCTCGGTTATACCAATAACAGAAGAGTTAATCTGCTCAATTCTAGCTGTCTCGCGCTTCATTTTTTCCATTATGTATTGATAACAATTATCAGGAATATTTATTCCCAAAGCGATGGCGTGAGCCATTTCATTACAAGATTTAAATCCACAAGCGTGACAATCAAATGTTTTTTCCATAGGAGTCGTTTTTCCAAGAACTTTAAAGGCCTCATCAATTTGACTTTGACTAACATTAACAACATTTTTGCATTTTGACGTATAATGTCTCTTAAAATCATCCAGATTAAGTTTCTCGTCAAACATTCTAAACTGAGCGTCCTCAGTTTTATTTCCATTTTCGTCAATAATAATAGAAGCGTTTCTTTTATTAGTGGTATATTCTTGAACACCCCTCATAATAGCTTCCATTTTAAATGACCTATATTCTTGTCCAATCGCCGGTCCATCATTACAGCCAAACTCACAATTAAGAACATCAAACACGTCAGGCAAATTAAACAAACTTTCCTCAGCATAGTTATCAATCTCTCTGTAAACCTTGCTAACGCCCTCCGAATTTACAACATGTGTATTCGGCGCGTGAAGAAGAATATTTTCTTTAAGTCCGCCGGGCTTTGGATAAATCGCTCCAACAAATCCAGGCTCAACATCAAACTCAAACTCACTAAAAACTTTAATTTTAGGAAGAGTCACATTATTTTCATCAAAATAATCTTTAAGGTGTTTAAAAGTCACATTATACTCAATATAACCCGTTTCCTCAAACTCTTCCTTTTTAGCTATACAAGGAGATAAAGCGGCAATCCTGCAATTTCTTCCAAGATATTTTTTTATGTATATAGCGAGGCAAAGCATAGGACTGTGAATTGGAGATAAATTTTTTATAAGTTCAGGCTTATGCTGCAATACATAATTAACAATAGCGGCACAAGGCTGTGATATAATTTTCGTACCATTATTTTCCTCAAGATATTTAATATGACCCCAAGTACAAATATCAGCGCCTAAAGAGACGTCAAAAATTTCCTTAACCCCATTATTTCTCAGCCATTGTAAAACATGTCTCCAATTTCCGTCAAAAGCTATTTTTACAGCCGGAGCGGCAATAACAACAATCTCTTTGCCGCTTTTTATGTCTTTTATAAATCTGTCAGTGTCATCACGAAAAGTACGAGCCCCATGACTGCAAGCCTTAATACAAGCTCCACACTTAATACATCTGTCCCCATCAATATCAATTACCATATTACCATTTTTATCGTATCCGGCGACATTAGCGCCAGGAGCGGGGCAAACTCTGACACAAGAATTACAGCCAACACATTTAGATAAATCAATATCAATTATCTTCATAAAAACACTCCTAACTAAAATACCGCCCACAAAAATTCAAGAAAAACACGAAAATCAGTCAGACAAAACACAATATAGAATAAAAAACAATCTTCTTAGCGTTTTTCGCGAGATACTTTCTCAAAAATAAGCGGCAATTATTTTATACTTATGACAATATTTAATTTTAACTCTCAATATTGCCTTATATAATAATGATACATAAATTCTGTATAAAATGCAACTTTTTTTTAAAGAAAAATAAATTTATAGCAATTCAATTTAAAAATGAACAAAAGGAAACGAGATAAAAATTATTTTCGCCAACAAACTTATTTATTTTTAGGCTGGATTGCTGTAATAATCAAAAAATAAATAAAAAAAGACACTTCCTTATAGAAAGCGCCTAAATCAAAACACAAAAAACGGAGAAAGAGGGATTTGAACCCTCGCGCCGCGTGAACGACCTACTCCCTTAGCAGGGGAGCCTCTTCAGCCACTTGAGTATTTCTCCAAATCAAGATCTTATATTATTATAACAATAATAAAAGAACTTGTCAATAGATTTTTTTAAATTTTATAAAATTTTTATTATGGCGTATCTGAAAACTATCATAAGTTTTTAGATACGCTCCAGACTATTCGACAGCTCGTATCCAAAAAAACGTTTTGTGTTTTTAAAAATATTGATTATTTTTTTAATAAATGTTATTATATAA
>CATJCJ010000413.1 GCA_949738935.1 uncultured Eubacteriales bacterium
TACACATCTCTTGGAACAAAAGGCGCCGCCTTATCTACAGTCTTAGGATTTGTAGTAGGGATGGTTGTGTTTATCAAATATATCCGTTCTCCCAAAAGAATGATTCACTTTGTAAAATCGCCGTCTTTCACTCTTATGAAAGAGGCTATAGTTATGAGCACACCGATTTTTGTTTTTATGGCAATGAGCTTTGTGAAATCACTTGGACTTAATATGATTATCATAGGTTTTATAGGACAGTATGGAATGGCGATTTATACAGTTTGCGACAATATTCTTATAATCGTTGAAATGCTTTCCGGCGGTATTATCGGAATTATCCCAAATATGGCAGGTGTTCTATATGGTGAAAAAGATTATTATGGAATTCGTGTGCTTTGCAAGCGAACACTAAAGTATAGCTTTGTCGTGGTTTGTATCGCAATGCTTTTCGTCTCGATTTTTACGGAACAGGTTACTATGTTATTTGGTATTACAGAACCTCTGCTGAAAAAAGAAATGGTTGTGGCTTTGCGTATTTTTATTTTATCTTTGCCTTTTTATCTATGGAATAAATTTTTAATCAGCTATTATGAATCTATAGAAGAAACAACACAGGCAAGTATAATCACATTTTTACAAAATTGTTTATATGTGCTTCCATCGGCTCTTTTTGGAATAATATTAGCTCAAACGCTTGGTGATACAGGAGTAAACGGACTTGCCGCGGCGTTTATATGCACAGAGTTTTTAACTGTCGCGACGGCTTATATCTACCGAAAAGTAAAGTACAAAAACTCTGACTTTTATATTCTTCCCAAGGAAAATGAGGGAACTAATTTAGATATTTCAATTATAGCCTCACTTGATGAGGCGGTAAAAGTTTCTCAGGAGGTTATGGAGTTTTGCGAAGAAAACAATGTCGCCTTAAACACGGCTAATTTAGCCGCGGTGGCATTGGAGGAAATGACGGTCAATATTATTAAATACGGAGGAAAAAGCGCGAAGTGGATTGATATAAATATTTCAATAGAAAAAAATGAGATAAGACTCAGAATAAGAGATAACGGTAAGCCATTTAATCCAGCGGAGTATACGTTTGACAGCGATGAATATGATATACATGGCATTGAGATTGTAAAGCGTATTTCATCTAAGGTTGATTATATACGAACAATGGATATGAATAATACAATAATTGAATTTACAAAAATGGAGGAATAATATGTATTCAAAAAAGCAAAATGAAACAACTTTCGAATTTACATACCGACCTGTAACGGAATTGTTTGAGGAACAGGTCAGCATATGTCCTGAAAAAACAGCGGTGGTCGCTAATGGTGAAAGTCTTTCTTATGATGAGTTAAACCGTCAGGCAAATAAGGTTGCGCATAGTCTGATCGCGCTTGGAGTAAAGGCTGAATCAATCGTAGGTGTATTGCTTGACAGGAAAAGCTATGTTTATATCGCGCGACAGGGAATACTGAAATCCGGCGGTGCTTTTACAGCCATGGCGCCGGATTATCCTGATGACAGAATACGATATATTTTAGAGGATTCCGCGGCGGGATTTGTGATTACCACAAAAGAAATACAAAAACAGCATGAGGTTTTATGGAAAAGTATTTCCTGCAAGGTTCTCTTAATAGAAGAACTTTTGAAAAACAAAAATGAGGAAAATCCCAGACTCGAAATCAAAGAACATGATTTATGCTATTGCATATATACCTCCGGCTCAACAGGCAAGCCTAAAGGAGTTATGATTGAGCATGGAAATCTTTCAAATTTCGTAAATCCAAATGAGAAAAATTATGAAACAATAGGAATTACAAAACGGGCAAATGTATGTCTAGCGCTGGCGGCAATTACATTTGATGTATCCATTATGGAAGAATTTATTCCGCTTACTAATGGATTGACTATAGTGATGGCAAATGAGGAGGAAATTTTGAATCCCACTATTTTGGCGGATTTGATTTGTGATAACAATGTGGATTGTATGATAACAACTCCGTCTTTTTTAGCCGAACTTTTAGATTTTCCTCAAATGAAAGAAGCTTTGAAGAAAATCGCTGTATATGACCTTGGAGCGGAGGCGTTTCCTGGAGGTTTATACAATAAAATTACGGAGGTAAGGTCTGACGCTTATATTATGAATGGATATGGACCTACAGAAACAACTATTAGCTGTACTATGAAGGTTATTTCTGACAGCGAAAATATTACGATAGGTATTCCAAATGCCAACGTTCAGGTTTTTATTGTAAATGATAAAAATGAAGAAGTGCCGGATGGGGAAATGGGCGAAATGCTTATCTGCGGCAAAGGTGTGGGACGTGGTTATGTTAATCTTCCTGATAAAACAAAAGCGGTGTTTATTGATTTTAATGGTCATAAAGCATACAAATCCGGAGATTTGGCCAGATGGAATGACGCCGGAGAAATTGAGTTTCACGGACGACTGGATAATCAAATTAAGCTAAGAGGATTAAGAATTGAACTTGGTGAAATTGAAGAAGTATTAAATCAATTTCCCGGGGTTAAAACCAGTGTAGTTGTTCCGGTGGACAATTCTTATCTTTGCGGATATTTTACAGCGGATAGGGAAATAAATGTTGACGAGCTTTCAGATTATGCGGGGGAATATTTGACATATTATATGGTTCCCGATGTTCTTATTCAGATGGCTGAAATGCCTTTGACGGCAAATATGAAAATAGATAAAAAAGCTCTTCCAAAGCCAGTGTTTAAACAAAAGGAAATTGAAGCACCCACAAGCCGTACACAGCAAAAGATTTTTGATATCGCCGCGTCTGTTACAGGCAACAGTAATTTTGGAATTAATACAAATCTTTACAGAGCTGGCTTGACGTCGTTAGGCGCTATGAAACTGAATATTCTTTTGGCGGAAGAGTTCGGCATTACGGCAAAAACAAGTGATATTCACGAAAACAATACTATTGTAATGTTAGAAAGATTTATTAAACAGGCTCCCCGCACCGTTGTACATGAGAAAAGAGATATCTACCCTCTGACAGGCTCTCAAAAAGGTATTTTTGTAGAGTGCAACAAAAATCCTGACAGTTCAGTTTATAATATTCCCTTTTTATTTCATTTAGACAATAATATTGATACAGAAAAATTAAAAGAAGCGGTTTCAAATGTGGTTTCAGCACACTCCTATCTTTTGACCAGAATTGAAATTAATGATGACGGCGAACTTTATCAAAAGCCTTATGAGGAAGATTTTATACCTGAATGTATACAAATGACCGACTTAGAGTTTGAACAGCAAAAAAATAAACTGGTAAATCCTTTTAAAATACAAGAGGAAAGACTCTTTCGAATTGAAATTTATATAACGAATTCAAAAAAATATTTGTTTGTGGATTTACATCATATAATCGCTGACGGAAATTCATATGACATTTTCTTTGAAGATTTGAACAACGCTTATTTAGGAAAAGAAATTAAAGCGGAAACTTATACAGGATTTGACGCGGCTTTAAATGAGGAGCGGGAAATAAAAGACGGCAGATATAAAAAAGCGGCACTCTATTATGATGGAATTTTTGAAGGACTTGAAGTAGAATCACTTCCTATCGCGGATAAGAAAGAATCAACACCGTCAAAGGGAATGACTTCCAGAAAAATCTCAGTTTCCAAGACAAAGGTTTTAGAATACTGCGATAAACTGCGGGTAACGCCCAATACGCTTTTTACTGGTCTTTTTGGAATAGTAATGGCTAGATACTCAAATTCATATGACGCGCTTTTCGCTACTATTTACAACGGCAGAAATGACTCCAGATTAGCGAATACAATTTGTATGCTTGTAAAAACGCTGCCTATTTACTGTAAATTTGACAAGAAAACGACTATAAGCACTTATATGATGTCATTACAAAATCAAATGATGGATTCTATGGCAAATGATATTTTCCCGTTTTCTGATATTGCCGCAAAGTATGGAATTAATTCAGATTTAATTTTCGCTTATCAGGCTGAATTGACAGACGATTATCCTTTAGGAGATACAACGGCCATAGGAGAAGATTTGTCTTTGGATATGCCTAAAGAACCTCTTTTGATACAAGTAAGAGATTATGACGGAAGTTATGTTTTGACCGCGGAATACCGTTCAGATTTATATAATGAGGATAGTATAGAAAGAATTTTGGAAGCTTATGAAGCGGCTATGCATTCAATGATAAAGAACAGATATGTGTCTGAAATTTCAATTCTTTCTTCTGAACAGCAAAGTATCTTAGATGGCTTCAATAAAACAGAAACACCTTTTGACAAAAGTAAAACAGTGGTTGATATGTTTAGAGAAACTGTCTTGGCATATCCTAATTATACGGCGGTTATTTATCGTGATAAAAAAATTTCATACAAAGAGTTAGATGAGATTACAGACCGTATTGGAGCTTATATTGTGAAAAAAGGACTGAAAGCCGAAAGTCCGGTTGCGATTCTTATTCCGAGATGCGAATATATGGCAATAGCGTCTTTAGGCGTTCTAAAGGCGGGATGTGCGTATCAGCCTTTAGACCCTACCTATCCAAAAGACAGATTAAAGTTTATGCTGGAAGATTCGAAAGCTTCTCTGATGATTGCGGATGAAAGAATGCTGGAACTTGTGCCTGATTTTGAGGGAGAAATTTTATTAACTCAAAAACTCTGGGATTTGCCAGAAACGGATATTGAGCTTCCGAAAGCGAAACCTGAGGATTTATTTGTACTGCTTTATACGTCAGGTTCTACAGGCGTGCCAAAAGGCTGTATGTTGGAATACGGAAATATTACAGCTTACTGTAAGGCTTATCATCGTTTTTATCAATTAGATGAAACCTGCCGTTTAGCCGGATACGCTTCCTTTGGATTTGACGCAAGTATGATGGATATCTTTTGCAGCCTTACGGTTGGAGCACAGCTTTATATTATAAGTGAGGATATTCGTTTGGATTTCATCGAATTGAATCGTTATTTTGAGGAAAACGGCATTACACACAGCTTTATGACAACTCAGGTAGGAAGGCAGTTTGCCATTGAAATGAAAAATAAATCATTAAAATATTTACAGGTTGGTGGTGAAAAGCTTGTTTCATTGGAGCCTCCAAAAGAATATAAAATATGTAATATATATGGGCCTACGGAATGTACGGTAGCTGTAACAATGATGATGGTTGAGCAGTATTATGATAATATTCCTATTGGAAAGGCTATAGATAATGTAAAATTATATATTGCTGACGCACAGGGTCACAGACTTCCGCCAGGCGCGTGCGGAGAGCTTTTAATTTCTGGCCCCCAGGTATCCAGAGGGTATCTTAACCGCCCTGAAAAAACGGCTGAAGTCTTTAGTGCTAACCCTTATACAAAAGAACCTGACTATCAGCGTATGTACCATACTGGAGATGTTGTTCGTTTTCTTCCTGATGGTATGATTCAGTTTGTAGGACGTAAAGACGCACAGGTAAAAATCAGAGGATTCCGTATTGAGTTGACTGAAGTAGAGGAGGTTATAAGAAGATTTCCGGGAGTTAAAGACGCTACTGTCGCGGCATTTGATGAAAAGGGCGGCGGAAAGTATATAGCCGCTTATGTGACATCAGACCAAATAATAGATATAGACGCGTTAAATCAGTTTATTTTAGAAACAAAACCTCCTTATATGGTTCCGGCTGTTACAATGCAGATTGACGCTATTCCTCTTAATCAAAACCAAAAAGTAAATAAACGTGCTCTTCCTAAGCCGGAGAAAAAGAAAGAGGAATTAACAGAGCCTAAAACAGAAATTCAGAAAAGAATTTTTGAGTGTGTGGCGGAAGCTGTAGGGCATAAAGAATTTGGAATCAATACTGATATTTATTACGCAGGACTTACTTCTGTCAGCGCTATACGTTTAAATGTACTGCTCGCGAAAGAGTTTGACATTGTTATTCGAACAGCTGACTTAAAGAAAAATTCCACGGTTATACAATTAGAAAAATTTATACTTAGCAACGAAACAGCGGAAAAACATAAAATTCAGGATATCTATCCGCTTACTAATACGCAATCGGGCGTGTTTATTGACTGTACCGCTAATATGGGTTCTACTGTTTACAATATTCCTTATCTTTTAAAACTGCATGATAAAGTAGAGCTTGAGCGCCTGAGAGATGCTGTTATACAAACGATTGAAACTCATCCCTATTTGAAAGTACAATTATTTATGGATGAAAAAGGTGAAATCAAACAGAGAAGAAACGATGAATTGCCAGCAAAGGTGGAAATCATAGACGGTATAGAGATGGATAATTTAGTTCGTCCTTATGGATTATTTGAAGAGCCATTATATCGATTTGAAATTCATCGTACAATGGAAGGCAATTATCTGTTCATAGACCTGCATCATTTAATTGCTGACGGAACCTCACTTGGTATTTTGCTTGAACAGATTAATCTTGCTTACAGCGGAGAAATTCTCCCTCCTGAAACATATACCAGCTATGATGTAGCTTTAGATAATGAAATGACTGTAAACTCAGACGCTTATAAGGTTGCTGAAGAATTTTATATTTCAGAATTTGGAGACTGCGGAGGGGATACAAGCTTTTATCCTGATAAGAATAATGAAAAACATACCGTAGGAAATATCAAATTTACGGAAAAGCGTATAAACTTTGAACAAATACACACATTTTGTGATAAATATGGAATTACTGAAAACGTATTTTTTATTGGCGCTTTTGGTATGCTTCTTAGTAAATATAATTTTAAAGACGAGGCTGTATTTACTACTATTTATCATGGACGTAATGATTCACGTCTGGCGGAAACAATCGGAATGCTGGTAAAAACACTTCCTGTACGTTGTCGAATTAAAGCGGATACAGAAGATTATTTAACATCACTTCAAGAGCAGCTTATGAATGCTATGGATAATGATATATATCCGTTTTCTGAAATCAGCAGGCGCTTTAATATTCAGCCAAACGCTATGCTTATTTATCAAGGAGATAATTTTGTATTTGACAAAGTTGGACAGGAGAAAGCAGAGGAAATTCCTCTTCATTTAAATGCGGCTAAAGCTCCGGTGTCTCTTGCGGTTAGTATAGAAAATGGTAAATTTGTATACGAGCTGGAATACCGAAAGGATTTATTTGAATCAGAGTCTATTGATTATATGCTGGAGAACTTCTCAATTACCGTACAAGGACTTGCGGAAGAAAAAACAGCGGAAGAAATAAAATTATTGTTTGAAGAAGAAAAGGAAATGAAAAACAACCCTGACTACAATGGAAAAACCTTTGTGGATTTATTTAAACAGGCTGTATCTTTATATCCTGATAACAATGCGGTACGAGATGAGAAAGGAACGCTTACATACTATGAGTTAGATAGAATATCTGATTATGTCGCGGCTAAATTGACTGAAAATGGATTTGGCATAGAAAAAGTGGCAGGTATTCTTTCGGGAAGAACTAAAGAATTTGTAATAGGGTATCTTGGCATTATGAAAGCGGGCGGAGCTTATGTTCCCTTGGATCCTGAGTATCCAAAAGACAGACTTGAATATATGCTAAGCGATTCCGGTGCGGATAATCTTCTGGCGGTAAAAGAATATTCAGACTTAACTAAGTTTTATAATGGTAATATTTTATGGCTTGACGATATGATAAAAGAGGGCGAAAATTATAATTTAACTACAGCGCTTACATATCCAAAGCCTGAAAATCTCGCGTATATGATTTATACATCTGGTTCTACCGGAAAGCCTAAAGGTGTTATGATTGAACAAAGAAATTTGGTAAATTTGATTATGTATATGATATCTTTCCAAAAGATAAACTCTAATGATGTAATTTCAGAATTCGCCAGTTTCTGTTTTGACGCGTCTGTACATGATTTATTTGCTCCTCTTACAGTAGGCGCGCTTTTATATATTTTCCCTGAATCAGTCCGCAAAGACGCTTTGAAGGTAGCGGAAACAATAAAAAATGAAAAGATTACTATGGTAACATTTCCAACGCAGATGGGTGAATTGGTAGCAGAAATTCTTACAGAGCCGTGCGATTTGAGGTTTATGACATTGGGCGGAGAAAAATTTAAACGCTTTTATAACCGAAGCTACACAATGATAAATGGATATGGCCCTACAGAAAATACAGTATCATCTACAGAGTTTGTGGTAGACAAAGAATATAAAAATATACCAATTGGAAAATCACAAATGAATGTACGCTGTTACATTTTAGATGAAAAGCTGAACCGTTTGCCTGTGGGCGCGTCGGGTGAATTATGTCTTTCTGGACGTCAGATTGCGAGGGGATATCATAATCTTCCCGAGAAAACGGCAAGCTCTTTTGTTGAAAATCCTTTTAAAACCTGCGCTGATGACGCGAGAATGTATCACACCGGCGATATGGTGAGAATGAAAGGCGACGGAAATATAGAGTACATAGGAAGAATTGATTCTCAAGTAAAAATCCGTGGATACAGAGTAGAATTAAGTGAGATTGAGGGAGCTGTTTTATCTTATGAGGGAATCGTTGAAGCGGCGGTTAATGTCATAGAAAAAGGCGGAAACAAATATATAGCGGCATATTATACGGGTGCTTCGCCTGATGTTGAGGTATGGCAGGAGTTTTTAAAACCGCTGCTGCCTGAATATATGATTCCGGCGTTTTATGTACCTCTTGAGAGTATGCCGCTTACACCGGGCGGAAAAATTGATAAGCATTCTCTTCCAACGCCTGATATTAAGACAGAGCGAGATGGATATGAGCCTCCTGTAAATACGTTACAAAAACAGCTTTGTGAGATATTTGAGAAAGCGCTTGGTATGGAAAATATCGGAATTAATGATAATTTCTTTGAGCTTGGAGGAACTTCGCTGACAGCTTCTAAAATAGCTGTACTCTGTCTAGCGAAAAAGCTACCTATTGTGTATGCTGATATTTTCAAGTATCCTACCGTTAGACAGCTTTACGCTTTGGTAAATCAAGATTCAGTAGAGGAAACGGAAGTAAAAGATGATATATCAGATTATCCTTATGATAAATCTATCAATCGTATTCTCTTTCCAAACAGAGTAAATAACGCGGACCTTGTAAAGAAAGAAGATTTGGGTGATATTCTATTAACTGGAGCGACAGGTTTCCTCGGTATCCATATATTAAAGGAATTTTTAAATTCATATGATGGAAAGGTCTATGCGCTTGTAAGAAAAGGAAAATATTCAGCTCCCGAAAAGAGACTGATGAATATGTTAATGTATTATTTTGACGACCCTTGCGAAGAACTTTTTGGAAAGCGAATTATTTGTGTTGACGGAGATATTACAGACATAAAATCATTAAAAGTATTAAGAGAATATTCTTTTAATACACTTATTAACTGCGCGGCAAGCGTAAAACATTTCTCTTCGGACGATACGCTTGAAAAAATTAATGTAGACGGTGTCAGAAATCTGATTGCATTATGCAGTGAGCTAAACCGAAGACTAATTCAAATATCAACAGTATCTGTCGCTGGAGAAGGAACAGGCGAAAAACCTGGTGTGGATAGAAATCTATGTGAGAATGAGCTTTATATTGGTCAGCGTGTTGCAAATGAATATATACGTACAAAGTTTTTGGCGGAGCGTTATCTGTTAGAGGCTGTTTCAAATGGTCTAGACGCAAAAATTATTCGTGTTGGCAATTTGATGAGCCGTAACTCAGACGGAGAATTTCAGATTAATTTTGTTACTAACGGATTTTTAAGAGGTGTTAGAGGATATGTCGCATTGGGAATGTTTCCAATCAGCGGTATGAACGAAAGCGCCGAATTTTCACCAATCGATTCTACGGCGGAAGCTATTTTGAAGTTGGCAGGGACAGATAAAAATTATACTGTTTATCACGCTTGCAACAGCCATCACATTTTTATGGGCGATTTGATTTACGCAATGCGCAAATATGGATTTGATATTCAAATTGTGAGCGATGAACAATTTGACAAGGCTGTAAATGAGTATGCCGCGTCACACGAAGAAAGCGGGGCAGTATCCGGCCTTATTGCTTACGCGTCAAGAAATGAGGAACAGGTTTATTCGGTTGGATATAAGAATCAGTTTACTACAGAAGTATTATATCGTTTGGGTTACAAATGGCCAATTACTGACGACAATTATCTGGAACACGCAATCAGCGCGCTTGATAAGCTTGGATTTTTTGATTAAAAACAAGTTATGCAAATTATTGTCTGGAGAAGAATAAAGATGGTACGTTTATATGCGACAAATATTAAAGAACTACCTAGCCCTATGGAAAATTCTATGTTGCTTAATACTATAAGCGCTGAGCGAAAACAGAGAATTATGAAATATTTGAAAGTTCAAGACAGGAAAAGATGTCTTGGAGCAGGACTTTTGTTAAATAAAGTCCTGCCCCGTTATGGGGTGTTACCTGCTAATGTCAGAATTAGAGCAGATGGTAAACCCGAATTAGACGGTGTGTTTTTTAATCTGTCACATTCTGGAAATATTGTAATTTGTGCCGTATCAGAAAAAGAGATAGGATGCGATATAGAAAAAGTTGAAAAAACACCCGAAGGAGTGTCAGAACGTTTTTTTTGTCCAAGGGAAACTGCTTATATACAAGCGGGTACAGGAAGTGAGCGAGATAACAGGTTTTTTAGAATTTGGACTATGAAAGAAAGCTATGTTAAAATGACCGGAGAGGGAATGAACCTTTCATTTGAATGCTTTGAGTTTCTTATTGATGATTTTAAAAAAGTTAAAGTACGTCGAAAAGGTAATATACTTTCTTGTCATATAATGGAATATGATATTCCGGGATACAAAACGACTGTATGTGCGGAGGAAAGCGATTTTTTGGGAAATGTGGAATATATTGATATAGGCAATCAGTTTTAAGATAATATAAGATAAAAATTATTTTTTTGCAAATTTATTTTATTTTTAAAATATTAGCTTGTTTAATTATAAGTATACAACAAACAAATCTGTTCTAAAATCTATACAATATTTATTATTAACGAGCAGGTTTAGTATTATAGGATAAGGAGAATAAATTTATGGAAATTAAAACAACAGTAAATGGAACAGAAATGACAGTCGCACTTGAGGGACGACTGGATACAACCACCGCGCCGGAACTTGAGAAAGAACTTGAGACAAAATTGGATAATATAGATATTTTGATATTGGAATTTGAGAAGCTTCAGTATATTTCCAGCGCGGGTTTGCGTGTACTTTTGGGAACACAAAAGAAAATGAACGCGAAAAAGGGCAGTATGGTAATTAAACACTTGAACGAAATGATTATGGAGGTTTTTGAAATGACTGGTTTTATAGATATTCTTAATATTGAAAATTAATTTTATAACTTATTTGAACAAACATTTTCAATAACCTATATCAAAACAGTAAAAGAATAAGCAGTCAATTTTTAATAAAGTTTGATATA
>CATJCJ010000414.1 GCA_949738935.1 uncultured Eubacteriales bacterium
AAAATAGAAATTAAGGATTTATTATTAAAATTTTCCTGTATAAAATTTAAGAGAAGGTATTCTTGTGAAGTTAAAAAGATTTGTTGATTTAGGATTTGCCTGCATTATATCTTTAACAAATATAAATTTTTCTGTAATGGTGGCTGATAATCGTCCTTCGAGAGAAAATGCACAGACGTATAATTATGATAATTGAATACAGTTAAGAACTGAAATTACTGATGGCGAGGAAACTATGTATGCCACCAAACAGATTGTATCTAATTATGCTTATGAATATATGAGAACCGATTATGAAAGTCCGCCAAGAATTATTGTGGATTTACTGCAAAAAGAAGCTGGATTTACAACTTCTGTTGATACATATATTGGTTTAACTGATAAATTGTTTAAAGACGAAGAAGTAAAAACAAATTACTATTATGAGGTATTAAAAGAATTAATTACAAATGATGATTTTAATAATTCTGGTATAAATACAGTTGAAAATACTTATAAGAGTAAGATTCAAACTGTGATTGACAATAAAATAGACGCAGGCAGTATTACATTACAGACATTAAAATCACTAAATACAAGGAAAGGTATTTTAAATGATTTAGGTATTTCAGATGAAGTTTTTAAGGATTTGAAAGAATTAGATAAATTTATAATCGAGTGTGATTCATTAAAAAGCTTTTCGGATAAAATGTAAACTTTGATTGCATTAACAGAAAATATTGACAATAAGAGAACTTTTCTTAGAAAAATTCAAGATAATAACAGTGAAAACACAGCACTTAAAAATGCTGTAAATAAATTGCTTGATGAAATCAATATTGCTGAAAGTAAATCTATCACTCAATATTTTGAAAAAAGCGATAAAGAAACATATAATACATTAAAAACAGCGTTTAATGATAAAATGTCAGAATTAGGACTTGATGCAGTTGGTTATAAGTTTCAATGATTTAGTTAAAAAAATAAAGAATTACTAATTTACAGGAGATATTATTATGAAAAAAATATATAGTTTATTATTAACAATAATTTTTAGTATTATTAATGCAAACTTTATTTTGGCAGACCCAATAAATATTCCAAATGATGCAGTAGCATATAATAATCATTCATATAAAGTTTATGATTTAGGAATGACTTGGAAAGACGCAGAAAATTATTGTGAAAATCTTGGTGGTCATCTTGTTACGATAACTTCAGAAAAGGAACAAACAATGATTGAGGGAATACTAAAAAATAAAAATTTATATTGGATTGGTCTTGAGAAAAATAAAAATAGTGAATGGAATTGGTGTACAAATGAAAAATTTTCATATACAAATTGGGCAAACGGTGAACCTAATAATGATTTTAATAATTCTGAAAATGTTGTACAAATATATGGACAAAAATATAATAACTTTAAAATTGGAGAATGGAATGATTCACAAAATGAATATAGCGGTTATGATGAATTTTATTATATAAATAATTGTGGATTTATTTGTGAGTGGGATAGTGAAAGAATAGCTGTTAATGATAGAATAAAAGTCATACTGAATGGTAAAGAGTTATCTTTTACTCAGCCTCCTTATATAGAAAATGGTACAACAAGAGTACCTATGAGGGCTATATTTGAGGCTCTTAATGCAGAGGTTGATTATGAAGCTGCTACAAAAGAAATTACAGTTCGTAAAGGCAGTACAATTATCAAATTGATAACAGATGCTTCAACAGCCACAATTAACGGCAGAGAAATGACTTTAACAGCTTCTGTTGAGAATAAAAATGGTTCTACAATGGTTCCTTTGAGATTTGTATCCGAGGCTCTTGGAGCAGAGGTTATATGGGATGGGGAAAATAAGGCAATTACTATAAATTTAGAAGAGAAAAAATATCCTTTTTATTATCAAGGTATAGGATATAATTCCGTTGCTAAAGATATAGAAAAAAATGATATTGCAGATGATAAGGATATAAGTATTACTAAATTTAAACCTGTAGAAGGTGCTTCTGCTACTATGATGGGACTTAATTTTGAAAGCGAAGCACTTAGCAAAAAAGAAAGTGAACATGTATCTAATGTTGTCAATTCTTTGGATGCAATTGACTTTATTTTATCGTTTATTAACAACAGTATGGAAGTTACAAGAATACATTTATATACTAATCATAGAAACGAAATGGTAATAAAATATGGTTCTTCAATCGAAATGAATTATTCTGGCAAAAAAGTAAGTTTGTCAGATATGCTTGTTGATAGGTATTATAATTTCTCACCAAGTATAATATTTACTTCGGATAATAAGGAAGATGAATGTATAAGAAATTGGTTTAATCTTGATGGCAGTGGTAAATATTCAATGGAGTGCAAATTTGGCAAAACATATATTGGTACTTATGGATATTATTTGATGATAGAAGATAAGGAACATATTTATCAAGTTCCTATAATTAATAAAGATACAACGATGAAGGTTTACTATACTAAAAACAAAAAAGAATATTTATTTGACGCTGCAGATATTCTTAGAAATACTAAATTTGAGTTGTCTGAAGAAGCAAAAGCAAAAATAGTTGAGCAACTTGAAAATAATGGTTTTAGATTTAAATAAGATTTATGCCTGTCATTTTACTTTTGGCAGGCATTTTTGCTTTAACTGATATATTTTGTAATAAAATCAATAGGAGTGATTATTTTCGGTTTTTCAATATCAATATCTGAAAAATCTTTATCTCCTGTTATAAATATGTCGATATTTTCAGTAATAGCTGTATATAGAACAGGATAATCATTAATATCTCGAATTTTAAATAAACCTTTTGGAATTATATGAGGAGTATATACAAATTCATAACTAAGTTTTCCAAGAAAATTCTCTATAACATATTTTTTGGCAGGAAATTTTCTGTCAGCAACAGCTATAAGCTCGTCAATTACAAATGATGATAAGACAAGAGTATGATTTTGAGTTATAAATTCAAGCACTTGCAGAAATCTTTTGTTTGGAAAGATTATCATTGAAATAAGTACATTTGTATCAAGCATTATTCGCATTTATATATATCACTTCTTTCTGCTCTGATTTCCTTAACCATATTAACTATGTCCTGTTCATTTTTAATATCTAATTCATCAGCAACTCCTTCAAATGATTTCTGTCCTTCTAAGAGTGCATTAATAGAAGCATTCATCATTACTATTTTATCACCTTCCTGGATAAACAATACCTTATCACCGTCTTTAACACCAAGTTTTTTACGAATAGAGATAGGAATTGTTATTTGCCCTTTTGATGTTATTTTAGCAAGTTCCATAATTTAACCTCCTTTTATTCCTTACTTTCCTTACAATATTATTATATACAAAAGAAATAAAAATATCAAGGTATAGAAATTTAATTTTTTTGAGTAACATAAAATCAGCTTATTTCCTTGTTTTTTTATAATAGTTATAGTGTATCAACCAAGACTCCCATCTCAAACTCGATGGTCGAGATGTATTCCGTGCAGCGGTACTTGCAGTATGACACCCTCGCAAGGAACGGATTGCAGCATTTTGACAGTTGGGCTTCCACGTTCGGAGAAACGGTCACGGCTCTGGAACTCGCCC
>CATJCJ010000415.1 GCA_949738935.1 uncultured Eubacteriales bacterium
TACCAATACCTAAAAATGATTTTATTTTCGGGTTTTTTTAAAATAATGTGGTCAATTACACTTTTAATAGCCTTGCTTTTAGTTATATTATCCTCGTTAGAGCGTATAATATTGTAGGTTGAGGAGAGATTATTTTTAAAAACTATAGGGTTGAATTTTTTATTTTTTAATGTGTCTAATTTATTTCGAGTTTCTAAGATTTCTTTTTCAAGTTTAGTTTTATTTTCTTTATATTCTAAAAGAGTATCTATTCCATCAATATAGGCTTCTTTGGCTCGTTTGAGTTTTTGTTTATATGAATTTAATATAGTGTTTAGATTTTGAATTTCTTTTGCGTTATCGTTTTTACAAATTATTTCTTTCTCAAAGTCAACAAAGTTATTAAGTCTAAGCTGAGACTCCAACTCATTCATTACGACATTCTCAATAATATATTTTTTTATACTATGTGATGTGCCGCATTTTCCCTTTAAATAATTTCCACATTGAAAGTTTCCGTTACTGCCGCCGGATACAAGAGAAGCTCCGCACGCTGAGCATTTTATTACACCGCTTAACCAATGTTTATATTCGAAAAACGGTCTTGATTTGGGTGATGTTATCTTTTTTTGTATGTCAAGTAATTCCTGTACTTTGTCAAATAAATCTTCGGGTATGATAGGTTCAAAATTTCCTTTTACGATAATGCTGTTTTTATATTCATAATCATAATTGCTTCTTTTGCCCGGAGTCCAGCGTGTATAGCCTTTATATATAGGATTACGCAAAATATATTCTACGCTTCTATTGCTGAAAACGCCGTTTTTTCTTGTTTTTATACCCATTTTATTTAATGTTTTCGCTATTGTTACCGTAGGAGTCCCTTTTACTCGTTCATTGAAAATATACTCTATGATTTCTTTCTCCTCGTTTTTAATTGTGATATTTTTATTATTGTTTAATTTTTCATATCCAAGGGGAGGGTTAGCCTGATATTCCCCTCTTCGCGCTTTTTCTGTCATTCCTTTTAAAACCTCATCCGATAAATTTAAACTATAATATTCAGCCATCGCCTCAAGCATACTTTCAAGAATAATCGCGAATTTATCATCCTCAATATGCTCCGTAATAGATATTACTTTTACTCCGCAGTCCCGTCGCAGCATGGTTTTATATACAATACTATCTTCTCGGTTTCTGGCGAAACGATCAAATTTATGAACTAAAATAACGTCAAAAGGAGTTGGTTTTAATTTTGCCGTAGCTATCATTTTCATAAAGCCAGGTCTTTTTTCCGCCTTTCTCCCTGATATTCCCTCGTCTTTAAATATATGCTCAGGCGCTATTATCATATCATTGGCGTGAGCGTAAGTTTTTAACGCTTTTAATTGAGCGTCAGGGGAATATTCTGTTTGGTCATCTGTTGATACTCGTATATATACCGCAGCGTTGTTCATATTACCACTTCCTCAATATAGGATTGTATAACAAAAATTAAAAAAGCGGCGGCTTTATAAAATAAAAACCGCTGTTTGATTTTTAATAATAGAAGTATTATTATCAAGGGCGTAAAAGGTAGTTAGATTCCACAAAAGCGTTTTCCGCAATCAAAAGATTATTTTAAAGAAAAAAACCACCAAAGTTTGGCAGATGAGGTGGTTTTTTATATTGACACTTTAAAAGGTTTTATTTATTTACAAATTTCATAAGCAGATCCGCCTGCTTTGTAAGTTCCTCAGAAGTATTTTTACTCTCAACAGCGGAAACACGGCTTTCCTTAGCGATTTCAGCTATTTGCTCAAGTCCTGACAAAACTTCCATAGCATCATTTACTTGATTGTTTGCCATAGCTGAAATCTGATTTATACTTTTGCCGGCTTCCTCAATGTCATTAACAAATTTTAAAACCTCTGAGACAGCTGTTCCCGTGATTTTTTGACCCTCCTCAACAGCTGTGATTGTATTTGAGAGAATGCCGGCGGTTTCTTTTGCCGCTTCGGCGCTTTTTTTGGCAAGCTCACCGACTTGTATAGCGACAACGGCGAAACCTTTACCTTGTTCTCCCGCTCTGGCGGCCTCAATAGAGGCGTTTACGGCAAGCATGTTTGTTTGTGTAGCTATTGAGTCAACCTCATTTATTATATTACTTATTTTATTTGAATACTCAAAAATATTCTTCATTGACTCATTAAGTCTCTGCATATTATCTTTTGTCACAAGTATATTTGAGACAACTGAATTTGTGTCGTTGGAAACCTTTGTTGAGACAGAGGCGTTATTTTTAAGCTGCTCGGTAATAAGTTCCATAGATTTATTAAGAGCCACAAGAGAATCCTCTTGACTTGTTGAACCAGAATATATAGAGTTCGCCATATCAACAGTCTTTTTCGACGCTGTGTTAATCTCAAGTGAAACATTTTTTATATTTTCAATGAGTTGGAGATTTTTATCAAAGATATTTTTTTGTTGTCTCATAAGTTTTTCATTATCTCTGATATTTTTACTTATACCATCAACCATTGAGTTAATTCCAGTGCTTAGAATTTTAAATTCCTTGTTTCCAAACTCTTCTATTTTTATGTTAAAATTACCCTTTTCAACCCTTTGAAGCCCGGCTACAATATTATGTATACCTTTGACAATTTTTCTGTTGACAAGCATACCTATAAAGATTAAAAGTAAAAGAAAAATAATAAACATGCTTATCGAGACAGAAACGGTCTGAGTGTATCTTTGCTCAAAATACTCATTTACAGGCATAGCTGTTCCTATAATCATATCATCATATGAATCCACGTAAAAACAAACTTCTGTCCCATCAACAACAGCGGTACCCTCTTTACTTGAAAAAACTGTGTCGTTAAACCCAGCGTCGGAATACATTTTACCGATGAGACTCTTATTTTTTATAGCGAGAATTTGTTTACTGTTTTTATCAATAGCGAAAACGTATCCGTCCGCTCCAAAGTCAAACTCACTGAGAACGGTTTCTATTTTTGTGTTTTCAAGCATATTTTCAAGTATTTCCGGCCTTACACCTACCTGAACAATACCTTTTTGGTCTTTTCGCGCGACTCCTATGTACTGGAACATAATACCTTTAGCCGCGTTCGGCTGAGGTTCCTGAACTATTTCTACTGAGGAGTCAGTAAGTATTTGAAGAAAAGGTTTTGTCTGCTCTCCCTTTGTAAAATCAAGGCCTATATATTCAGGAATATTTCCATATTTCAAGACACCGCGCTCATCAGTTACATGGAGTTCGTCAACCATAAGAATATTAGCTATTTCATTAATTTTCTCGACAGACGTAAGTATGGATGGGTCTTCTTGAATAATACGAGCGAAAGCGCGGGATTTAACAAGATTACTTTGACTTAAGCTTTCCGTAATTCGTGAGATGTCCTCATCATTCGCTTTTAGTTTTTCCCGCACCTGTAAAATTTTTTCCTGGCTTGTGTTTGTCCGTTCTCTGCTAATAACAGCGGTTTGAAATTGATAAATAAAAATAATAGTTATAACAAAAGCTATAATCATATAAAAAGATAAGTACTTTAAAATTAATTTATTCACACAAACATTCCTTTCATATTTATTTGGAGATATTCTCAAAGACTTATAAGCTGTTATTACATAGTTGATTTGCCGTAAATAACTTAATCTAAGTATAAGTAAAATATGTATATGACTTTTGAACTTAATATAAGCTAAAAAAATATCTTTATAGAAATTATATAACAAATAACAAAATAAGACAATAGAAAATGTAAAAAATCCACATAAATTACTTTTTGTGGGTTTACATAAAATTTATCTCCTTAGCTTTTAATTATTTTATGTTAAAGTTATTATTTTTAATTATAGAAATTTGTGAAATTTTTAGTGTGAA
>CATJCJ010000416.1 GCA_949738935.1 uncultured Eubacteriales bacterium
AAATAAGAGGACGCAAATATAAAAGAGTTGGGATTGTAGCAGCACAGCTCAATAAAAAAAATAATTGCACCTTTAGAATACAGTGGTACAATGAAAAGTGATTTATTTGAGTATTGGTTTTCTAATCAGCTTCTGCCGATTCTTCCAGGAGATAGTGTTATAGTGATGGATAATGCGTCATTCCATCGTAAAAAGCAGCTTTTTTCTATTGCTCAGAAATATAAGCATCGTTTAATTTTTCTTCCGCCGTATTCCCCAGAGTTAAATCCAATAGAAAAATTTTGGAATCAGCTTAAGCGTCATTTGAAAAAAATTCTTCTAGATTTTCCAACTTTTGATGACGCTTTATTTGCGTGTTTTCAAGTTCTTTGACTATAATATTGTATTTGTTTGAGAAAAACGGTCTTACATCTCTAAGCTGAAGAATACATTTACTTCCGTCCATAACACTTAACTCATCAACAGACATAAGTTCTTTGCCCAGCTTTTGAAAGTTTTGTCCATAAGAGGGCGAATTGCCTTTCGTAATACTGTTGTTATACATATCTATCGTTTCCTTACCAAGATTTTCCGAAATTTCTTTTAAGGTGGTTTTTTCCTTGCCTCCCAAAAAAAGGGTGGTATCACAGTTGCCGAGTACTGTTTCCGCATTGTCTTTGTAAATGGCTTTTAACTGACTTTGAACCTGTAATATAACACAAGCGGATATTTCTCTGTTTCGTATAGTAGCTATTAGTTTATCAAATTTCGGTATTTTCCCGATATTCGCAAACTCATCAAGCAAACACCTGACGTATACCGGCAAACGCCCGCCGTACTCATTATCGGCTTTATCACAAAGTAAATTAAACAACTGACTATACATCAAAGCCGCAATAAAATTAAAACTGTCATCTGTATCGCTTATGATAACAAATAAAGCTGTTTTTCTATCGCCCACCTTATCAAGTTCCAGTTCGTCATAAAATATCAATTCCCTTAGTTCCTTAATTTCAAATGGCGCTAATCTCGCTCCGCAGCTTATTAAAATACTTTTTGCTGTCTTTCCAGCCGCTAATTTATATTTTTATATTGACGAACAGCGAAATGTTCAGGATTTTTTTCTTCCAATGCGTCAAACATTAAGTCAACAGGATTTTTAAATGTTTCATCATCTTCTCTGACTTCCATTGCGTTAATCATTTCAACTAAAGTATTCATATTCTGTTCTTCTTCCGGCGCCTGATAGTAAATATATCCTATTAATGCGGTATATAGCAAAATTTCCGCTTTTTCCCAAAAATCATCACCATTTTTTCCTTCGCCTTTTGTATTCGCTATTAAAGCCGTCACCAATTTTAAAATATCTTTTTCATTTCTGATATAGGCGAATGGATTGTATTTCATAGATTTCTTAAAATCAATAGTGTTAAAAACCTTGATTTTATAAGGCTCCTAAACAATTTTACCTTTTTTATCTCTCACAATTTCCGTTATAATGTTTCCTTTCTTATCTTTAATCGGTTTACCTTTTTTATCAAGTTTTACCTTAGTCTTAGGCGTTCCCCTCTGTAATAATTTGCCGCATTCTACCAATATCGTACCTTTTGGGTCTGTGACAACATATGAACTATGAAGCTGCATAAGGTTAGGTTTCAGCCAAAAACGAGTTTTACCCGAACCGGAGCCGCCTATTATCAAAACATTCTTATTCCTTGCGTATTTGGGATTCGGCGGTCTGCTGTTCATTGTTATACTCTCTGTTTCCGTAAGAATTACATTGTTTTCAGGCTTTGGGTCGGTATACGGCTGTATATCCTGGGTTGTTCCCCACCTTGCCGAACCATACTCCACATTTTTACGGTATTTTTTTGCGTCTTTGGAGTTCATATAAACAACAAGCCTGATAATTACAGTACCCACAAAAGCTACACCCATACTATTATAAGGCAAAAAAGGATATAAAGAATATATCTTCCAAAAAGCGAAAAAAATTATTACGTATGGTAAGTTGAGTAAAAGTATTTTTTTCATTTTTGGTGATATTCTCATCTTTCCCGCTCCTTATTTTTGTTTTTAACTTTATCAGCGTAAAGAGATTGAGAAAGAGTTTTCATCTTTTTAATTAAATTTAATACAGACGGTCTTGATTTTCGAGCTGATTTTTTCAAAGTTTTAGCTGAATACTCTTTAAAAGCCGCCGTTAAAGCGTCTGCGTCACGAGCTTTAAAAAACACGAGCCACTTTGGAGGACTTACCGTTTTATCTTTTTTCAGCGCGAAATCAACGCCGTATTTTCTCGCTGTTCTCTCAAAAGATTTTATATTGTTATCGGTTATCTCTATATTTGAAACTCCCGCTCCTTGTTTAACAAGACTTTTAACGCTTTGTTTTCCCTGATATAATTTAGGCTGTTTTTGCGTTTTTCTTTCAAGTAAGATTTTATTGATTGACTTAGCAAGCAT
>CATJCJ010000417.1 GCA_949738935.1 uncultured Eubacteriales bacterium
CATGCTTATACAATGGCAGAAGGTGGATACGCTCTTGCAGTATTGAGAAGATCTGATTTACTTCAAAAGCCTAAACAATCAAGTAGAAACGTCTCCTCTCTCACTGCTCTTGCACGAAAACCAAAATTATACTCTCATTAGAAAGGCGGTGAGCACACATCGAAGAAAACATAAATAACAACGGAGCAATAAAAGAACAGTTTCAAGAAGATAAAAAGAATGTAAGCGATTTTCTAAATGGGAAGTCACCGACCTTTAACTTTGCAAGTCTAAAGCGTTTATGTCTCAGCGAGCTTAGCTATAGAGGTGCTTTTGATAGATATGGTAGATTATGTGGTTTTACCAGAGATCAAATTCTAAGAATGGCCCAATATCCAGAACAATACGGTAAAGGTGTTATTCGTCTATCTCAATATATGTATTTAAAAAGCGGATATTATAAAAGACTTATAGATTACTTTACCGATATGGCTGTGGTAAACTGGACTGTTGATTTAACACTGAAGGATACAAAAATCAATGAAAAAACCATTCAATCAAATTATTATAAGTACGTGGATCAAGTCAATAAATTCAAACTTGAGAATCGTATATCTGACATAATGAAAAAACTTTTTATTGAAGATATATGTTTTGGATTTGTTACAGAAACAAAAACGGATATTTCTATATATTGGATTGATTCTAAATATTGCGAAATAAAAAGTATTGTAAATGGAAATGTATATCAATATGCAATTAATCGAAGTCTTTTAACCGATTCATATCTTAATACTCTTCCACTAGAATTACAGGAATTATTGGAAGAATCAAATAAAATATCTCCAAATAATATGGTTATGATTCCATATGAAAATTCACTGTGTTTGAAATACAACAATGACTTTATTTATCCATATCCCGCTCTGTTTCAGATTATAATTTCCATACTTGACATTGATGACTATAAGGATTTGGCAAAAGCAAAAACAGAAGCAGATGCTTATAAATTGGTGTGTCTCGAAATACCAACAAATGAAGATGGTCAGATGTCTATGGGTGATGAAATTATTACGCCATTCACTGAAATGACTAAGAATGTTGTGCCTACATCATGGGGTGTTGTTCCAACACCAATGAAGATGCAGTTATTGGAGTCAAAATCTACTGCATCGGATGATTCTAATAAAGTCGCCGATGCCGTTGAGAATTTTTATACAGAGTGTGGTATTTCTAAGGCTCTTATATCTTCTGCATCTTCTGGATCAGAATTAAAATATTCTATTAAAGTTGATTCATCTGACATTTATAGAATTTATCGAATGTTAGAGTCTTGGGTTGATTTACAGATGAAATTGCGTGGTCATGTTTATAAAACATATCATTTTGAATACAGCATTCTTCCTACTACTGTTTTTGATATAAGTGATTATATAGATACGCAGTTAAAATTAGCACAAGTGTCAGCACCAGTAAAAGGGCGTTTATTGGCGGCTAACGGTATAAATACTAGCAAGCTTCTCGGTAATTCAGTATTGGAGAACTCTATTTTGAGTGATGTTTTTGATAAATGGAAACCGCTGAATACCTCATATACACAAAGCGGTAATAATTCTGATATTACAGATAAAGGTGGCAGACCACAAAAGAGTGAAGATGATTTATCTGATAGTGGTACTCAGACCAGAGAAGATGATGAAAACAATAAAGCAAATAGAGATGTTTGATATGGAGGATTATTTTGAAAAAATATTTTTATTGTTATAGCTATCCATTAAAAGATTTTCTATTAGAAAATGAACAAGAATCAATTTTACACGCAATACACCCAAAAACCAAAAAAAATATTGGGTGTTTGTTGGGTCAGAACAATTAAATAAATTACTAGATGAGTGGAAAAATCGTAAAAAATAATTCCACTCTTTTATTTTGGAGAAATAAGTATTTGGAGGTAATTATTTATGGCTTTTAATAAAGACACAGGTATGTATGAAGGTTATATTTATTGTGCGACTAATTTAATCAATAACAAAAAATATGTTGGGCAAACAAGGATTACTATAGAGCACAGAATGAAGCAACATGAGATATATCATCCAAAAAATCAAGTAAGACTTGCTTTTCATATGGCTATTAAAAAATATGGAATTGAAAATTTTAAGGTTGAAGAACTTGAGAAAATAATTACAGAGACAAAAGAAAATTTGATTAATAGATTAAATGAGCGCGAAGTATATTATATTAAAACTTTACATTCCTTAACAACAGAAAATGGGTACAATATAGATGGTGGCGGAAAATCCGGAACAATATTTTGTTTGCCTGTAGATGTGTATGATTTAAAAGGTGTATATTTGAGATCTTTTGATAGTATTATTGAAGCGTCAAGATATTATAATATTCCACGTGGAATTATCAATAAAATGTGTCTTGGACAAAGGCGTAGAAGTAATATATATGACCTAATTTTTAGATATAAAGGTGATGATTTTAATAAATATGAAACAACTATTAAACTTGGAAATTCTAAAAAAATATATCAATTTACATTGGATGGTAAATTTGTGAATGAATATCCAAGCATTGTGTCAGCAGAAAGAGAAATGACAAATAATAAAAATACAAAAACATCAGCGATTAATCATGTGATATCTAAAAATAAAACGGCTTATGGTTATATTTGGTCTTATGATAAAAATTACAATTTTGATTTACAACATTATAGAAATTTAACACCAGTGGATAAATACTCAACAGATGGAAAGTTTTTATGTTCCTACATATCAATGAGGCATGCGTTACAAGATATTGAACAGAATATTTTAAGTTCTGCTTCAATTCGTAATGTTTGTTCTGGTACTTCACTAACCGCATATGGCTTTGTTTGGAGATATAAAGGAGAACCATTTGATAAATATAGAATAAACCCAAAAGATAGAAGTATTCCTGTTAATCAATATTCTATAGATGATAAATTTATAACAAGTTTTCATTCCGCAAAAATAGCAAGCATACATATAAATTTTAAAGGCGGAGATAGTGCTATAATTCTTAAGGAAAGTATCAGATTCAGAGCAGACAAAAAGAGTAGTTCTGGATAAATCCTGAACTGCTCTGAATGTGATTCTTTCCAATTGTACCAAGCCGCGGATGATTCGCCAAGATGTATATGGGGAAAGTATCTTTTCCATTTGGTAAAAATGTTGGAATGATACCGGTGATTATCGCCAGATGCAAGACGTTTTTGGCAGGTTTGCCAGAAGCTCCTGATAAAAGGGCATGCTTCGCGGACCTCCTTTATGGAGGCCTTTTGAAAAGCATGTTCAGTGAAGAAGATCCACGGTCAGGGAACCCCATAGGTTCTTCCGATGTTGTGCATCCTGCAACAGCCGCATTGTGGGCAGACATGAATGTCAATTCCCCAGACAGTCTTTAAGAGTTCCGCAGTGGAAAGCCCGGCGTATCTTCTACGGAAGCGCTGGCGTCCCTGGAGGGTAAAGATCAGCCTGAGGTTTTTGCTTTTCCAACGGTTATTCAGGAAGCCGTAATAACGGATTTTCTGGAAGCCGGGAGGGAGCACATGCATCAGGTAACGGCGGATGAATTCGGTATGGTTCAGCGTGAGTGTCCTGGGCGGGCCGCCAGGCTTTCTGCCCCTGGCCAGGAAAGTTACCTGCTGTTCATCCACCGAGAGGATGCGGCTGTTTGAAATGGCGACTTTATGCGTGTACCTGCCGAGGTATTCGATGGCATTGCCGAAACCGTTAAATGTTTCTTTTATGTAAGGACACCAGTCCTTTGCATAAAGGCTGCTGCGGAATTCAGACCAGTGGAAGGAATTGCGCAGTTTTCCGCAGGAGGCGGAAAAGCCGAGGCACCCATCCTGATAGAATTCCTGGAGCCCTGCGAGGAATTTTCCTTTAAACTTATCCCTCAGCACTTTGACAGGGATGAAAAAGTGACTCCCTGCCGTGCGTATGTGACGGCTGGGGGTAAGGCCGCCGCCGGAAATAATACAATGCATATGCACGTGGTAGCCAAGCTCCTGGTTCCAGGTATGCAGGACCTGGATGATACCGGGTGTTGCGCCGAGGTATTTTTGATTCGCAGAGAGTTCCAGGAGCGTATCAGCGCAGCATTTATGGAAAAACCCATAAAGGAGCTTCTGGTTGCAGTAAAGCAGGGGGTTCAGCTCGTGGGGGAGTGTGAACACCACATGGAAATAAGGTGTGTCAATGACCTCTTCTCTGCGTTTGTCCACCCAGATTTCCTTATCGAGAGACTGGCAGTTCGGACAGCTGCGGTTGCGGCAGGAATTATTGTGGAGCTGGATATGTCCGCAATCGGGGCATTTGGAAATATTCATGCCGAGCCTGCCGGATTTACAGTCGAGGATGGCCCGGGAAGCTTTCCGCTGAGCATCGGACTGAAAGGAGCCGGATGCGCAGTAGTCCTCATAAGAATAGTTCCAGATCTTCTGTATTTTCAGCTCAGCCATGGAAGGTGCCTCCCATCTGGTCAAAAGGGCTGACCGCATTACGCGTGCCATTTGAAGCAAGATGGACATAAAGCGTTGTGGAGTTTAAAGATTTATGTCCAAGAAGCGCTTTAATTGTGAGCAGGTCCGTACCGTTTTCATAGAGGTGGGTGCCGAAGGCATGCCGGAACGAATGGCAGGTGAGCCGGCGGGGCATGCCAAGTTCTGCTTCTTTGGCAGAAATAAACTGGTTGACGGTATAGGTAACCATATGCTGCTGTGGGTTATTGGCCTTTGGGAAAAGCCAGCCGGTTGGTTTTCCATAAGAAAACCAGTAGGCGGTGAGGGTTTCGAGTGCCAGGGAGGAAAGGAGTGCATAGCGGTCAGAGCGTGCTTTGGAGCGGCGGATATGGATACGCATGCGGGAGCGGCTGATATCCTCGTAGCGCAGGGAACAGACCTCGCCAACCCGCAGGCCTGCGGAATACATGAGGGAGAGGACTGCCTTGTGCTTCAGGTTTGAGAAAGACTGGATAAAATCCCAGACTTCTTTCCGGGAGGGGACATAGGGGAGGTAGGAATCAAACCTGCGCATGGGAAGCTGGGTGGCATCCCAGGGTTTATGCAGGACATAAATGGTAAAGAAACGGAGCTGGGAGATGCAGTGGTTGATGGTACGGTCGGAGAGATGTTTTTCTTTTTGCAGCCATCGGATAAAATCACGCAGATCGTTCCAGGAGACATCTTCTGGCTGCTTATACAGAATACAGGCCAGATAATCCAGGTAAGCCCGGATGTAGGTAGAATAAGATGTCATGGTATGGTCAGTAAGGCCACGGAGGGAGATCATCTCCCGAAATTGTTTTAAATAATCGTCCATAAAGGAACCTCCTTAAAAATGAAATGATAAAAGAAGCAAAAAACATTATTCTGAGGGGGCGGACGATAAAAATTTTCAGATATGTAGTTGTTGAGATTAAAGATCCATGATAGAATAAACATAGCAGTTTTTGTATGTGTTTATGGTTAAGTGTGGTAACTCAACAATACAACATATATTCAAAAACTGCTACTTTATTTTGAAAAAAGTGGTGGTTTCATGTACTTAGGGCTAGCCGCCGCGCTAGCGGCTTGGTACAATATACACAGATTAAAAATAATATAAAATGGCATTGCAAAGCTATAAGACGAACAGCACAATATGGAGGATAGTATGGCGCGAACCGTTGCAATTGGATTACAGGATTTTGAGAAAATAATAAAAAATGACTGTTTTTACGTGGATAAGACAGCGTTTATTAAAGAGTGGTGGGAAGCGGGAGATGATGTAACACTGATCGCCCGCCCGCGCCGCTTTGGGAAAACGCTGAATTTAAGTATGCTGGACTATTTCTTTTCTCTGGAGCATGAGGGACGCGCGGATTTGTTTGAAGGGCTTTACATCTGGGAGGATAAAATATACCAAGCGCTTCAGGGCAGCTATCCTGTGATCAGTTTGTCGTTTGCCAGAATCAAAGAGGCGGTTTATGATGCTGCAAGAGATAAGATCTGCGAGATATTGCGGGATATCTATGTCAAATATCGGCTTATCAGAGAGAGTGATGCTCTGGCTGATGCTGACCGGGATTTTTTCGACCGGATATTAGCCGATAAGATTCGTGACAGCGATGTGACCTCAGCTTTACACCAGTTGTCAAGCTTTCTGTATCGATATTATGGAAAAAAAGTGATCATTCTTTTGGACGAATATGACACGCCAATGCATGAAGCGTTTGTACACGGTTATTGGAAAGAAATGGTCATGCTTATAAGAAGTATGTTCAATTCTACGTTCAAGACAAATCCTTATCTGGAAAAGGCAGTGATGACAGGAATAACCCGCGTGAGTAAGGAGTCTATTTTTTCGGACTTGAATAATTTAAAGGTTGTAACGACAACCTCCGATAAATACGCAACTGCCTTTGGATTTACCGAGCAGGAAATGTTTTCAGCATTGGATGAATGCGGGCGTTCGGAAGAAAAGGAACAGGTAAAACGGTGGTATGACGGATTTATTTTTGGAAGCCATTCAGATATCTATAATCCTTGGTCTGCGATCAATTTTCTTGAAACAGGAAAATATGACACCTACTGGGCAAATACAAGTGCAAACAGCCTTGTGAGCAAGTTGATCCGTGAGGGCGACAAGCGGGTA
>CATJCJ010000418.1 GCA_949738935.1 uncultured Eubacteriales bacterium
CGGGACAGCGTTTCAAGGGGTCCGGGGGAAATCGCAATCCCCCGGCGCTTTTGGTACTTTTCTCGTAGAAAAGTACTAGAACAAACTCAATTTTAGACAAAAAAATAACCATTCTTAGCCTGCCAAAGCTTAGCGGTTATTTTTTAGTCATAAAAAAATATATTTCCTAAAATATTTCCCTCCTAATAATAAAAGTTTTGTAAAAACTCCCCTTTCGGGACAGCGTTTCAAGGGGTCCGGGGGAAATCGCAATCCCCCGGCGCTTTTGGTACTTTTCTCGTAGAAAAGTACTAGAACTTTTTAAAAGTTCCTGTTATTCTTCATCCTCATAATCCAAAGCGTAATAATCTTCCCTTATATCATCATCGTCATCATCAAAAACATCATCATCAATATCATCCAATTCCTCATCATCATCAAATTTCTTTTTAAGTTTGATAACAGCGAACAAAATCCCGATAATCAAAGCCGAGATACCGATAATGGCAAAAATAATCTTTTTACCGCTACTTCTTTCCTGAATCTTTCTCAAAGAATTTTCAATTTCTCTAAGAGCGCCTTCGTTTGAACTCTTCATAAATAATCACTCCTATTATTTGTATTTGGCTATAACGCCTTTTCTTTTCAAATCCTTATACTCATTGTAAGCCATTCTCATAATCTGCTTTTCATCTTGAAATTTCAATAAATAATAAGCCTCATGCTGTTTATAAAATCCCGAATCGATAAAAAACTCTTCAATCTGAGGTTTACAATAATAAGAATCGGAAGTCATAAGATACCAATGAACAGTCTTATTAACATTATCATTGTCAACTTTAAAAGTATAATGAGTTTTACCAATATACTTAACAATCTCAGCGGAGACCCCCGCTTCCTCCTTAACTTCTCTTAAGGCGGCGGCTTTATAAGTCTCCCCTTCCTCAACAGTACCTTTTGGCATAACCCAGCCAATATAACGGCCATTTTGATTTTTATATAACAACAACACTTTCCCTCTGTGGATAACAACTCCTCCACAGCTAACAGCCTCAATCACAGCAATTCCTCCGATTTTCCATAACCTCACATAAAAATCACTTTTCAGAAATTTTACAATGAGATAAAAATACTTATATAAAAAGTATAACCTTTTTATATAAATTTTTCAACACTAAATTTTCTTAAAAGGTGAATCTCTCAAATGTTTTTTCATTTTTGAAAATCCGCTGACCCATAAATACAGCACAAGCGCGGCAAAAGGGATAAAATAAAGAGGAATATCCGCGAGCAATATAAAATCATAAGCGCCGTGAAGCAGAAATGGCACAAAAAAAGCGAAAAAAAGCATGCGTCCTTTATTTTCACGGTTAAATTTTGACATTGAAAAATAATATCCCATAAAAACCGCGAACAATCCATGGCCCGGAACAGAAAAAACAGCTCTCAAAACGGCCGTTTCAATCCCGCCCATATTAGGATTAAAGACATATAAAACATTTTCAAACCCGGCAAACCCCAAAGAGATAAAAACCGAGTAAGCGATTCCGTCAAAAGGCTCGTTGAAATTATAGTTTTTCCAAATTAGGAAAAATAATACAATAAACTTAAAAAATTCCTCAACAAGAGACGCCACAAAAAAAGCGTTAAAAAAAGCCTCAGCGATTCCTCCATCAGGTGAAAACCCATCAATGAATCTTTCAAAAAATATGATTGGAAACGAGATAATAACCCCAAAAAACAACCCTGTAAACAAAAGCCTCAAAGGCTCCTTTTCATACTTATCTCTAAAAAATATATAAATCAGTACAATAAGTACAGGAGCCAGAGCGAGTCTAAAGAGCATAAAATCAAAATCCTTTCAACAGACTTATTTCAGAGCCTGTCTAAAAACTATTAAAATATCCAAAAAAATGAAATTTTAACCGGCTTTTTTAGATTTTAGACAGGTTCTCAAAGCTATGAAACCTCAATAAACTCTCGAAATAAATCTACTATATACTATTCAATAGCCTACCCTTTTGTTAGCTTTAATATTCTAATATCGTCCCCCAAAAATTGAAGAAAATCATAATTGCCATAAAATCTCGAAACAACCCTGTCAGAATACTTGTCAGCTATATCCTCCGGCGATAAATTTGTTGAGATAACAACAGACTTTTTTTTAATAAACCTCAAATTTATAATATTAAAAAACTCTGAGGCGGTAAAAGAAGTCTGAAATTCTGTACCCAAATCATCAATAATAAGCAAATCCGAATCAAAAATAAGATTAAACATATCATCAAAATCATCAAAATCATTTTTAAATGTATTTTTTTCAAGCATTTTAAAAAGCTGAGCCGCTGATAAATATAAAACGCTTTTGCCCTTATCTAAAATATCCTTAGCGATACAGTTACATAAAAAAGTTTTTCCAAGACCCGATTTTCCATACAAAAATAAATTTGTAAAATCCTCGTCAAAATTTTTAACAAAGTCAAGAGCCGTACGAAGAATCGAGTCAATTTTATCTCTCGGAGACTTTCCCGTAGACGGGTCAATCTCATCAGAATAAAGAGATATATCAAAATTATCAAAATTCTCAGTTTTAAGAACATCTTTAATGTTAGACATATCATAAGCCGCCTCAATAAGTCTTTTTTTTAGGCAAGAGCACTCTTGATTTCCAACATATCCCGTATCCATACACTTTCTACATTTATACATATCATAAAGAAAATCATCATTTATTCCATATTGTTCCAGCAGCTTATTTTTTTTCTCATAAAGTTCCCTGTTTTTTTGCTTAATTTGTTCAATATCGCCTTTCTTTTTTGTTCTAAGCGCCGCCTTAGCGAAAGCGATATTTGTTTTCATAATCTCATCATCAATATTTTTAATATCGGGAATAATCGAATAAATATCATAAATTCTTTTTTGAAAAAGTCTGTCCGAATTATCTTTTTCTCTTGAGTACTCACGCAAAACTTTTTTATAAATCTCAGCTTTAGTCATAAAATCACTCCTTCAAATTTTTATCAAGAAGTTCTCCTTTAAGCTTATTAAGGGTATCAAAATCCCATTTTCTTTGTTCATAATTAATAAATTTATTCTGCTTTTTAAATTTGGTTTTATTGTTTACCTCTGTCTTTTTTTCAGCCTTTTTTTCATTAAACTCCGAATCAATCTTCTCAATATCAGAAATTGTCTTAACACCATATTTATACCATTTCTGAATAATAGAATTGGCATAATTAAAAGAAGGTTTTCCTGTTGTCATAACAGTTTTCTCACAAGCGATTTTAATAATATCAACAGGAAATTTTTCAAGCCAGTCTTTCATAAAAACAATTTGCCCCTCAACAGGTGTAATGCCTGAAATTCCCAAGGATTTCATAATCTCACGATAATCACTGTTAAATGTTCTGACAAGTTCTTCAGCCTTTTCAACAGAATCAATTTCCTTTTCACACCAGTCCAGCGCGACTGATTCAATATATCGAAGATTTCTGCCCTTTCCGTTTGAAACACAATATTTTATAAGATATTCAATAACATCAACAGGCATACCAAGCCAATCATAAAACCCAAAAACCAACTTCATTTTATTAAAATCCAGCATAGACGAAAACGCCATTTCCGCTGTTTTAAAAAGTTTCTTAACATCATCGTCTTCTTTATAAAGATTAATTTCGTCAACGCTGTAATTAGGAATTTTCGCGTCTTTTTTCAGCTTAACAACAGGCTTGTTTTTTTTCTCGGAAATATTTTTATTTTCGTTATCAATATTATTTTCAGCAACAGGCTCAAAACAATCTTTTGACATTTTTTCATACTCAAAAAAAACTTTATCATCATTCTCATCAAAAGCTTTTTTTTCCAGCGTCAAATCAAAAAACTCAACAAAAAACTCATTATCATCTTCCTTAAATTCAACAACACCCTCTTTTTTCCAAAATCTCCAAGCGCTCAACACATCACTTTCCAAAATATCAAAATCACGAGCCGTTTCAAACAAAGTAATTTTTTTACCCTCAATACACTTTTTTAACGAATAAATATAAATACAGACAAAAACAGACTTCGCATTGGTAATATATCTTTCGATAAAAATATTTGAAAGAGGCAAAAAACTCATATTTATGCTGTTTTTCATATTTATATTTGACATAAGAAACCCTTTCCTATTTCCATTAGACTTCTTTCGAAACCTCATGTTTGTACAAATATCGATGAAAAAAATATTTAATTTAATGCTTCTTAACGCTTTCGGCGTTTAAAAAGCAAAACGCCTTTCGCTAAAACATTAAATGAAATATTTTTTTGTTGGATTGATGTAATTTATTAGTTTCGAAAGAAGTCTATTACTAATTACTAAAAAACAAGACGTCAAAAAGACGCCTAAATTATATTTTACTCACACCAACAAACCCTATATAAAAACTTAATTTTCAATGACTATTTTTATTCTTCCAAAAACAAAATATTCAAAAATCATTAAAAAACAGACGAAAACGCTTTAATTTCATTCCATTTTTTTATAATTTTTAGTGCGTATTTTAGTTTCCGGATACGCTCTAAACTCATTGAATCATATCAATAATTCCCTCAACACTTTGTGTGGCAGCGTTTAACTCCGCCGATGAAAAAATCCCAACACTATTCAAATTATTTTCCGAAAGCTTCTCATATAACAAACAAATTATAACAAAAGGAATTTTGTTCAAATAGCAAGTATGAGCGATAGCGGCGCTTCCCATATCAGCGCAAAGAGCTTTAAACTCACTTCTTATCTCACCTTTTTCATCAGAGCTGACAATTCTGTCGCCCGTCACGATTCTTCCAATATTAACATTCTTTCCAATTTTCTCAACAGCTTTCGAGGAAAAAGCGATAAGCTCAGGGTCAGCCTTAAAAAAGCTTTCCTCCATCTCATAAATAACGCCCTTTCGCAGACTATGAAACGACATATCAAAATCATAATAACAAACATCGTCAGAAATAACAATATCACCAAAAGCCAATTCATTACTTAATGAGCCTGCCGCGCCAACCCCAATAATAAAATCAACAGCGTACAAATCAATAAGAATTTGAGTACAAACCGCCGAGTTAACTTTTCCCATATAGGGTTTAACCAATACAACATTGTTACCGAGCATCTTTCCCATAATAAAGTCAATTCCGACAATATTTTTAGCCGAGATAATCTCCATGCCTGATTTAATATTGTCAATTTCTTCCGCCAAAAAACACACAATGGCAACAGTTTTCATTGTAAACCTCCTTGATAATCCGTTCAAAAAAAATATATAACAAACAGTTACTCAACAGTAACACTTTTAGCGAGATTTCTGGGTTTATCAACGTCATTTCCAAGCCCAAGAGCCATATAATAAGCAAAAAGCTGCTGAGGAATATTAGCAAGCAAAGGCGTAAGCATCCAATGTGTTCGAGGCACATAAAACACATCATCTGCATATTTACGAATTTCAGAATTACCCTCCATAGCGATAGCCAAAACTTTAGCTCCTCTGGCTTTACACTCTCTTATATTGCTGACAGTCTTGTCAAAAAGCTCTTCTTGCGTAACAATACCGATAACAAGAGTAGATTCCTCAATAAGAGCGATGGGACCGTGTTTAAGTTCTCCGGCGGCATACGGCTCGCTATGAAGATAAGCGATTTCCTTAAGTTTCAAAGAACCCTCCATAGAAACAACATAGTCAAGTCCCCGACCTATATAAAACACATTTTTTGAACTAATATATTTATGCATAAATCTTTTCAAAGCCGGCTCTTTTGTCAATATACTGTTTACAAGCGAAGGCAGTTCCTCCATATAACCTTTAATTTCAGAAAATTCCTCTTTAGACATCTTTCCAAGCTCAAGAGCAACATGACAAGTAATAAGATACATAGAAACAACCTGAGCCGTAAAAGCCTTTGTTGAGGCGACAGCAATTTCGGGACCGGCGAGAGTGTACAAAACATCATCAGCCTCTCTCGCTATACTGCTCCCAACAGCGTTAACAACACCAAGCGTTCTGGCTCCCTTTTCTTTGGCGAGACGCATAGCGGCAATGGTATCAGCCGTTTCTCCCGACTGAGAGACAACAATCATAAGAGTTTTCTCATCAATTAACGGCTCTTTATATCTAAACTCACTGGCAAGCTCAGAATTAACAGGAATTCTCACAACCCTCTCAATAAGATATTTTCCAACAAGACCCGCATAATAAGCTGTTCCGCAAGCCACAATATAAATTCTGTTTATTTTTTCAAGCTCATCTTTTCCAAGTTTTATGCCATCAAGAACAATTCCGTCATCTGTAAGACGTGAATTTAAATTATCCCTAACCACTTTTGGCTGCTCATGAATCTCCTTAAGCATAAAATGGTCATAACCACTTTTTTCAGCGGCCTCAATATCCCAGTCAACTTTAAAAACATCCTTTTCAACCTTTTCTTTATGAGCGTTAAAAATATCAATACTATTGGCTGTCAAAACAGCGACCTCATTATCATCAATAAGATAAACATTTCTTGTATAATTTAAAATCGCGGGCATATCCGAAGCTATAAAATTCTCACCATCTCCAATTCCAACAACAAGAGGGCTGTCTTTTCTTGTGGCAATAAGTCTGTCAGGAAAATCCTTACAAATAATACCAAGAGCATATGAACCCTCAATTCTTTCAAGAACTTTAAAAACAGCGTCAAGAATGTCCATACCTGACTTATAATAATAATCTATCATATGAGCGACAGTTTCCGTATCTGTCTCAGATACAAATTTATATCCTTTTTCCTCAAGTTCTTCTTTAAGAATCATATAATTTTCTATAATACCGTTATGAACAACAGCGATACTAGAATCGTCACTAAAATGAGGATGAGCGTTTCTGTCAGACGGAATACCGTGAGTCGCCCATCTGGTATGACCAATACCAACTTTTCCTTTCAGAGGCGACAAATACAGCTTATCCTGAAGATTTTGAATACGGCCTTTAGTTTTACAAATATTTATTTTATCGCTTTCCTCATCAAATACAGCGACTCCGGCTGAATCATAACCTCTGTATTCAAGCTTTGACAAACCGTTTATAAGAACGGGAACAGCGTCTTTTTTACCAATATAACCAACAACACCGCACATTAAATCTACCTCCTAAAAAATACTGTTAGAAAAATTTTACTTCAGCAATTCCTCAATAAGCTCAGCCAGCTTTTTGGCGTCTTTTTCAATTTCATTTTTATTTCTTCCCTCAAGCATAACTCTGACAATAGGTTCTGTTCCCGAAGGACGAATAAGAACTCTTCCCTGACCCTCAAATTTCCTCTCAAGTCTTTCAATTTCAGCCTTAATTGTCTCGTTTGAGAGATAATCCTCTTTTTTATCTCTGTCAACGGTAGCGTTAATAAGCACTTGAGGAAGAACCTCCATAATTTGTTTAAGCTCTGAAAGCTTCTTTCCTGTTTTCCTCATAATAGTAAGAAGGTGGATAGCGGTAAGTATCCCGTCACCCGTTGTGTTTTTGTCAAGAAAAATAATATGTCCCGACTGTTCTCCGCCCAAAACATCATTATTCTCAAGCATCTTTTCAAGAACATATCTGTCCCCGACTTTTGTTTTCTCAATATTAATCCCCTTCTTGTCACCCATTATAAATAATCCCAAATTACTCATAACTGTAGCGACAATAGTATCATTTTTAAGTTTACCCTGCTCTTTCAAATAAGAACCGCATATAGCCATAATCTGGTCACCGTCAACAAAGTCTCCGTTCTCATCAACAGCGAGACATCTGTCACCATCACCGTCAAAAGCTATACCAACATCCGACTTTGTCTCAACAACAAACTCCTTAAGACTCTCAATATGAGTTGAGCCACAATTTTTATTAATATTAGTCCCGTCAGGTTCTCTGTGAATAGCGCAGACCTCAGCCCCAAGCTCATGCAAAGTAATCGGAGCTGCTTTATACGTAGCGCCGTTAGCGCAGTCGATAGCGACCTTAAGCCCGTCAAAAGTCACATCAGTTGTACTTTTTAAAAACCTGATATAATCGTTAACAGCGTCTTCCTCAACAGTTTTTGAGCCGACTTCCTCACCGATAGGACGAGAAATCTCATCAATAGAGTTTACCATAATATCCTCAATCTGCTCCTCAATCTCATCAGGCAGTTTAAAACCTTTACTATTAAAAAACTTAATTCCATTATCCTCCACAGGGTTATGAGAAGCACTGATAACAACACCGGCGTCAGCTTTATACTCTCTAACAAGATGAGCGACAGCCGGAGTTGGCACAATTCCCAAAGAGACAGCGCTCGCGCCCACAGAGCATATCCCCGCAATCAAAGCCGACTCAAGCATATCTCCGGAAATTCTGGTATCCATTCCAACAATTATTTTAGGCGTGTTGTTTGTCTCTTTAGTAAGGACATAAGCTCCAGCGCGACCTAATTTATATACAAGTTCAGGAGTAAGTTCTCTGTTAGCGACTCCTCTTACTCCGTCCGTTCCGAAAAATTTTCCCATATCTATGTTTTCCTCCTAAAACAATTACTTCCGACATTATACCATTTAACAGAAATATATTCAACAAAAATTTTACCAAAAATACGAATTACAAAAAAAGCGCCTAAAAAAATGATAATATCCCACAATCTATCAATAAGTCCAATAAGATAAATCTAAATTTATTAATCCTCACGAGCTTGAGAAGCGGACTCACTCACAGTCTCATTATTAGACTCATCTCCGTTAGAACTATTGCCGTTATTGCCAGTATTACCGGTATTATCATTATTACCGTTACTACCGTTATTACTATTGTTGCTGTTGTTACTGCCGTTACCATTATTGTTGTTATTATTTTGATTATTGTTATTATTTTCACCTATACTCAAATTATTGGAATTATCTTTTTTAACAATTTGGATTTCAGTATTAATATTATCTCCAACCAACAAAATATTCTCCGGCAATTTAGGAACAACAGATACGGTATGTTTACCCTCCGAAAGTCCGGTAACATCAATCAAAGCTGAAATATCCGCCGGATTAATTTTATCAAGATTTTCTTTTTCACCCTTTATTTTAATTTTCACCTCATTTGGCAAAAAAACAGTATTTTCATCATTTCCGCCCATAATAGTTATATTTGAGTTATTAAGAACAATCTCTTTTTCATCTTCTTTCTTAGCGAGAGTCAAAGTAACAGTAACTTCCTTTTTTGTACCTAACTTAATACTAAGTTTATTTTTCGCGATATGAGCGTTAACATCATAAGTTTTTGTAATTTTTTCATTATCTCCTATCATATGTTCATTAACTTTCACAACAGGTTTTATAGAGCCAACCGCCGAAATCTCATCCTCATTTCCGACAACCTCAATATATTCAGGTTCCCAGTCAATTTTCTCAATTTTAAAATTTTGAGGTAAGTTTCCCTCAATAACAGGCTTCTCAACCGGAATTTTACCGTATTTATAAACGCCCAAACTAACCTGAACCGTATCCGGCTCAATAACAAAAGAATCCATCTCGTTACCGTCTTTATCATAAGCCACAGGCTTTAAATTTTGAACAATTTTTTCAGAAGCGTCGCTCACATCCACAAAAACTTTAACAAACTCAAGATTTTTAATATCTGTTGACGCTCCTTTAACTTTTACTTTAGTTGGCTCAGCAATAGCGTCTCCCTCAAGATAACCGCTCGCAAACTCGCCTTCAGAGTCAACAACAACATCCCTTTCCTCCTCAACAACATTATCAAGCTGAATGGATATTTCTCCCGGCGTAAAATTAACCAACTCATAAGTATGAACATAACTTTTGGGAATATTAGGCGTAACAGTGACTTTAAAAGGCTCCTTAACGTCATCGGCATAAAGCATGGCAAATTGTTTCAAATCAACCGTCGCCGTAATATCTTTTCTGTTTTTATTAAGCTCATCAAGAGCGGCTCTTGTTGATTTAACTTTAATCTCAATCTTTGTGCCCTCAATCTCCTCCTTATTCATAATAACAAATCCCTTTTCAGCAAGTTTATCTTGATTAAGAAAAGTTATATTAACACTGTATGTTTGTATTTCCGTAGGGTTGATAATATTCATAACAATAAACCACAAAACTATAGCACAAACAACTGAAAACAACTTCCAGCCAAAATTTCTGCTTATAATTTTTATAAGCTTTTCACTTATTGTTTTCAACATTGTTTTTTCTTCCTTTCCAAAATTTTATTCTCTTACGTATAGGTTTAACACCCTTAGAAATCATTTTAAGAACATCAGACTCAGAAAGATTTCGATAAAGTTTTCCATCATGAGCAATAGAAACAGCGCCTGTTTCCTCAGAAACCACAATAATATAAGCGTCTGACTGCTCACTTGCCCCAACAGCGGCTCTATGTCTTGTTCCAAGGTCAAGACCGATTTCCGTCTCAGTCAACGGAAGAATACAAGTCGCCGCTGCCACCCTGTTATTTCTTATTATAACAGCGCCGTCGTGCAAAGGAGTTTTATTTTCAAAAATATTTATAAGAAGCTGACTTGAAACAATAGCGTCAATAGGAATTCCCGTATTTTCAAGGTCACCAAGAGGAACATCCTGCTCAATAAGAATCAAAGCTCCCGTTCTAACCTTTGACATTTTAAAAGAAGCCGTAATAATTTCCTGAGTCGTTTTTTGAAATATTTTTCCCTCATCGTTATTATTAAACATTCCAAAAACAATATTACTTTTTCCAATCTGCTCAAGACCTTTTCTGAATTCCGGCTGAAATAAAACAATAAGAGCGATAATACCAACTGAAAGAGTTTTTTCTATAATCCAGGAGACAGCATAAAAATGCATTTGATAAGAAATAATACTGACAAGAAAAATAATGACAATCCCTTTAAAAAGCGACCAAGCTCTTGTTTCCTTAATCCAAATCATAATACAGTATATGAGCAAAGCGACAAGTCCAATATCAATAACATCTGTAAATTTAATACTTGGAATACTCAAAGTAGACAAATTCAGTTCCGACATAATTCTTCCCAAAGAGCCATTCATAAGCCAAATCAACTCCTAAAAAAATATATATAAATTTCCATCAAAAAATTTAAGGCAATTAAGGCAACATCAATAAATTAATTATAACACAGAATTTTAAAATTCTCAAATAAAAAGCCCAACAAAATTTGCAAAATAAAAATAAATTTTTCTATAAAATACGCAAAAAAACAATTAAGGCAATACAAACAATTCAAATTTGTTTTATTGAATCGGGTGCATTGCCTTAATTTATCTGTACAACCAAAATTTTTAATCAAAATATATTTTTGGAAACATCGCATAATTCAAAATTATTTTTATTAGACTTGTTTAGTAACCTAAATGATAACGATTGACAAAAGATTTTTTTGTCAGCCGAAGCCTGATTTTTGCGGGAATACTCGAAGCGGTATTTCAAAAAAATCA
>CATJCJ010000419.1 GCA_949738935.1 uncultured Eubacteriales bacterium
AGGAAATATATGATAACATTGACTGAGGATGAAAAGAGGATGGTGTTCCAGCTGGAGGGCTGCCACAGGTATGATGCAGTACAGGAGATAGCTGTATTCTGCCAGTATACCCGTGACCACGATAAAAGGGTCACTGCAGAAAATCTGTTAAAGAAACTTCGTGAGCTTTCGGAAGATGACTGCAGGGAGTTGATCCGTGATATTCAGAGAAACTATCGCCTGCCCTGGAAAGCAAGGACGGTTGGGGAGATAATCGCTGTGGCCTAAAAGTAATGCATATGATTGTGTTAAATGTGCCTTCGACCTAATCCTCCATAGAAGATAAGAAATATAAGATTTGATTGCTTCTGATAATTTTTTAAAGTGTTAGTCAATAACTGTGTTGGTTTTTATTTATAGTCCATTTTATCGGACATCATAATTTGTATAATATGATTATCAGAATATTTTCAAGGAGATAATCATATGAACCAGAAAATAGAAACCATCCTTGACTACATTAATTCATTAAGTGAATCTGACCTGGATCAGATTATCAGCTTCATACTCGGCATTGTTTCTGAAAACCAGCAGCTTTCGGACAGGCCGGACTGCCCCTATTGTGCAGGCGGCCATGTTATAAAATACGACCATAAGGATGGAAAGCAGAGGTTTCTCTGCAAAGACTGCCTGCAGACATTCATGCACACAACCAATACCCTGGTGGCTAACTCCCACTATGGCCTGTCTGGTCTGGCTTCATACAAGACACGCTGTGCGGCGAATCTTTAGACAGCTCAGCAGCTGAATATGGTTTCTCCCATCAGACGGCATTCAATATGCGCCATAAGGTACTCATGGCGTTTGAGGATTGGCTTGAACGGGAGCCTGCCATCCTTTCCGGCGTTGCAGAACTTGACGAAACTTTTGTGCTTGACTGCTATAAGGGCGCGGCTATACCCAAAAGTGCAAGGCACAAGGCACGCAGGCATGGTGCCAGGGCAGCAAAACGAGGCATATCGCAGGAATATATGGCCATCTGCACCGGAATCCAGCGCGGAGGAAAGGCTGTTGCAATAAGCGTAAACCGAGCAAAACCCTCAGCCAGGAAACTGAAAGAGATATTTCGTGGGCATATAGGGAAAGACTGCCTGATCCTTACGGATGGGCTTCGCAGCTCTAACGCCCTTGAAACACTGGAAGAATGTACGGTAATGGATGTAAATCATGAAGGATGCAGGGGGATGTTTCATTTAAATACAGTAAACAGCCTGCATTCGTACATCAAAGGGATGTACCGCCAATATCGGGGCGTGGCGACCAAATATACCAACCGGTACAATGCCTTGTTTTCAATTGCTTTCCAGAGTGCTAAAAAATTGAAAGAAATCCTTTTTACTGCGTTGTGTAAAGTTGGAAAGGATTGTTATTGGCATAGTGTAAGAGATATATGTACTTATTAACTGGCAGTATTATAGCACCAACACATTTTTTGACTAACACCTTTTTTAATGATATTCCTATTATTCCTAAGTGCTTTATTCTTCCAGTAGAGCTGTAGCGTTGAGCTTTTCATTTAAGAATATGTAGATAAAGCAATACTATCATTTTATCTACATATTCTTAGTAAATGATGTATTTTTTTACATATAAGCTATATAAATAGTTACAAAAAGCTTATACTGTTATTCATTTGCCTTCTTTAGGATAAATTGTAATATTTTGTATACCCTTATTATTATAAATATTCTCTGCTGTTTGATAATATGCTATATTATCGTTATTAACGATTCCATTATTTAGATTCGTCCTCTTTATTAATTCTTGATTTTCATTAAAAAAGGCTACAATTGCATTAAATAAATCAATAGTAGGTATTTCTCCTTTTAATTCCTCATATAAATCTTCCACATCCCTTTCTGGCTTTTTTATATTAGAGGCTTCTGTAATAGAAATTTGTTCTATAAATTCATTTGCTTCTCGGTCTGAGTTAAAATATTTAATTATTTTGTTTTTTAATGGATTCCATAAACATTTCTGCAATACCTCAGTTCCAACTTCCTTTAAAGATTCACCAAGTTGAAAATTCTTCACAGCCCATTGACTAATAGCAATTAAAATACTTGGGTTCATAAACTATTACCTCCTATGACAATGTATTTATGGTTAATATTCTTTACAACCAGTACTGAATTATCCATTTTGTTACTTAAACCATTAAAATATAGGGAGCACTCGGTATATCGGTGACATTCTTGGACTCATTGTCCATAAACCATCCTGATAACCAGCTCCTCATTCACATCATTCATTTTATGCAAATCGTCCCACTCTTACAAGTGCGTCCACGTCACACCACAGTGATTTGAATAAGCAATGAGTAAATCTTGTGAATACCATTACATATCAAAAAAGGAGTGATATTATTACAAACATAATAGGTATTGACATTTTCAATTCCGAAAGCCAAGCTACTGTCATCTGTCCGGCAAAGTTAACCGAATCAAAGGTTTTGAGGGTGATTCCCACATTACCATGGAATGTTCTAATTTTCAATATCTATGTTTCTGATATTTTTTTCTAACTGCTCAATTGTATTTTTGATCTCAAATGAATGTATATACCCAGAATATTCTATAGATTTTATTACTCCTTCCAAAAGACGTTTACATTGTGGTTTTACTCCAAAACAACTGTAATACTCTGATAATTTGTCATTATCTTTTGCCATCTTATGAAGCCTTTTCTCCAATACAAAGAGAATATTAATGTAGTTAAAAAGCTGTGTAAATATTTCATACTGACCCACAGTTTCCATTAGAGCGTAACTAGAAGAAAAATTACAATTCGAGTTTTGATCGCTAAAATAATGATCTTCTTTATACATTTCTAAAAGAACACTATCTGATACGAACATGTTCCAAATCTCAGTTCCTCTCGGTGTAATTACTAAATATTTGTTCTTTTCACTCACTTCCTTTTCATAGTATGTTTCTTCCAAAATACCAGAATCAATATAATAATCGACTACTCTTTTTATTGATGCTTTAATGTCTAAATTACTATTAAATATTTTCGAAAAAGCATCATACAATTTATTTTTTTTGACAATTCCACCGTTTCCAGAAAAAAAGCTTAATACTAATAGCCCTATCATACTATCATCCTGAAATTCATCATTTAATAAAACATTAGGAAGAATAATGCTTTTTACTCCACGATATACCGCATTGTTGCCGCATGAAATTGCTCGAACAACGCTTATGTTATTAAAAAGATGATCTGTTTTTGACATATTAAGGAAATCCCTTCTTCGCTCCCCCCTTAGTAGCCATACTCTATTAGTCAGTATTTTTTTATAGCACTTTTTCATAACCTGAAAATCATAATTACTTAAATTTTTTATCATTGTAGAATACTTACCATTAAATTTACAAGCTAAATTCATTATAATTTCATAAGCATCTTCCCATATTTCTTCCATTTCAGTAATGTTCGTAATAGATGCTTTTTTTCTAGTAAAAAATTTAACCATATCAACCGGATCCTCTTTATATAAAACAGAACTTGGACCATAAACATTTATCTCTTCATGCTCATTAAGTTTTTGGTATGTTGATGGTCGCATGCTCAATAATAAGTTAGAAACAATACTTTTTCCATCAGAATTTGGAGGGGTATTTAACATACAAGAAAAAAAAGCCAATATATTTCTAACCACGATAAAACGCACATCTTGTGGCAGGGTTTCTATATTATCGATAACTATAGTAAAATTATTAACTGGAGAGCAATAATTACCTAAATAGAATTTCAATTTTGAAGCAATATATGTATATGGATCTTTTTCCTCTGCTCTTTGAAGTCGAAGTAATTTAATTTCCTGTTCGCTCTTTCCAATTAATTCAATAGAAGTTACATATTCGAGCAATGCTCTTTTAGTCTCTTTAATATAATCATAAAATTTATTATGACCATTAATTGAATAAAAATGTTCCCCAAATTCATATCTTTCTTCCAATGCAGTACATAAACTCGATACACTATTAATTAGAAAAGATTTTATATCACTTTCTATCAATTGGCCACGAAAACTCATTGACATATACACAGTGTCTTTAGAATTATCAAACAATACAGTATTATCGGATAGTCCAAAAACGTTTTTTAAGAGGGTAGTCTTCCCAATTCCGCCTTTACCAAGAAAATAGATTATTTTACTTTCTCGCTCTAATACTAGACGTAATAATTCATTTTCCAATTTAGTGTCTTCAATATATACCACTTCCTCTTTGGGATTTCCAAAATAAAATTCAATTGCTTTCCGATAAACATTGAAGAATTCATTTCTAAACCCATTTGACATAATTGGTGTGTCTTTTACTCTTCTCTTCATAATTTCGCCTCCAATCGGAAAGAAATTTCACATATATTTATTTCCAATTTTATTAATACTACAATAATACACCAGAATCATATTTTTGTAAATACCTAATATCAATTAGCTCATATTTTTTAATTTTTTGTCATTTTCGACATATATTTTATGATTTTTTAATTTTTTGCATATGCTTTATAAATATTTTTATTGACATTTAATTATTCAAACGGTAAAATGTAATAAGAAAATGGAATGTTATCTTTACAAATACTAGGAGGTAAAAATTTGAACACGACAAAATATTTGACGGCAAGTACGGATTATGGTACATCCTATGACGCTAAAGCTTTAGGATGTACCATACGACTACTTCGAGAAGGATTGCAATTAACACAGGCTGACCTAGGAAATCTTTCTTCTTTTAGTCCAGCGGAAATTTCAAAACTGGAAAGCGGAGCCAGGAAGAAAATCCCCATAGATTCCTTGATTAAAATTGCACCTCATTTAAATGTGTCTCTTGATTATTTACTTGCTTCATGCATTACAAATAGCAAAAATGACTATGAACGTTTTTATGATTTTGAGGGAAATGAAATTGACCTTTTTAAAATAGCAAAAAATTTATATTCTGTTGATTCTTCTTTGTTGTTATTATTATCATCCTCGGATTTTTTAACAGACAATGAATCAATGAAATTTATAAAATCATGGATTAAGTTAAAAGTTGCTATAGATAATGTCGTTGATGATTCCAATATACTTAAAAAGCTATTTAATGATTTTAAAAATTACTGTTTTAATTTTATCAACTCTTTATCTAACTCTTTAAAAGTACAAGAATTATAACTAGTGGAATTTGCTTAGCAAATATAAACCAGTGAAAGGAGGCACAGTAAAATGGTAATGCAACACTTTCCATTAAAGTTTCTACCAAATGTTGTAGAGACCTATTCGAAATATGCGAAAAATAAAAAGGAGGATTTCTATGTGTATTCAAAATACTCATTCCGACATTGTGTCTGGCAATGACCTATATGATTTCAAACTGCGAAAGTACTATGAATCTATTATGGAACCAATGATTATGGAAAAACTCAACCTTCATTTGGACCTAGAACCTCATGTGGATAGAAATGATTTAAAGGTATGTTTCTACGATTTTCCGCATAGAGTGAAATTATGGGTCCCCGTTCATTTATCGTTTTCAATTAGCCAAATGCTAGAACGAATATATGAACAATATGAGCTAGATTTACCAGCATTAATAGATTCGGACTGCTTTTTAAGCGGATTGGAGCAAATTCGCAATAAGTTAAACAAAAAATAGAATATTAGGGAGATAGACAATGAATAAACATACCATTTATCCTTCCTCTATCTCATACCCACCTCCCGTTTAAAAGAGCTGTTATCTTATATAGTACATGATAATAGCTCTTTTACAAATAACACTCCATTGTATTTCTTTCGTCAAGCATTGTCTTTATTCCACGGCAAACTTGACAAATAACTGGATTATTTACCTTACGACAAATATCATACATTTTATTCAATATAATCCTATTGCAATTACTTATCTTATTACTATTTTTCTCACATTTACACCACCAAGCCATATTAAATAATGCAATCGCATATTTTTCGATTATATCTATAAAAATTTCTTTACATTTTTCCTTACAAAACAGCTTTTCAAAATTATTAATAATTGTGTTGATATAGTTAAGCACTTCTTTATTCCAAAAAGTATATTCTCTAAGCACATCCGCATAAAGCATTTTGCTTTCTAAATTACAAAAATCAGGCATTTCCAAAATAGCATTAAAATTTACAAGCTTATGATCAGGAAAATCTTCTATTACTCTACAAAGGAACCCCGCAAATGATCTAGAATCCTCTGCCCAAGCACATTCAACAAACTGTCTAACATAACTATCATCAAATGAATTGTCTATGATATTTGACAAATATCGCAGACAATAAAATTCTCCTACTATTTCAGGTAAAGCCGATTTGAATGCTATATCTTTAGTGTATTCTATCTCCCCTATTTCATTAAATAGATGTCGTAAATTAGGATTATCATATCCAAATTCTTCTCTAATAAGTTCAAACTCTCTATATAAAAATTTTGGGCATCTTTTCCCCAAATTTATCCCATTCAAAACCACAGAAAAAGTTGTTATTCTTTTTAATGCTGCTTCTTTTTCTCTATTACCTTCAAAGAAACTTTTAAGTCTTTCATCCTCTTTTCGTATTACATATTCTAATGTTTCCTCCTTATTCCAATTGCGTCCTTTTTTATTATCGTCACTTATCCATGCATCTGCTATATACATAACATATAATGGTGTTTTACACTCCTTTTCCATTTTATTAATAATCTTTTTTGCTTCTATTTCACATAATTTAACATCAACATCTACGCCATGTATCTGCATATATCTATTCTTGTTTTTTTTAATATATTCAACAAATATTTTCTGTAAGTCATTATCATCTAAATTATGCATTTGTAAATGATTCCGATAATCACATAATCCGAAATCTTCCAATTTATTTTCCTCAACTAAACGCATATACCAATACGGTTTTCGCTCCTTCGTCACATGAGCCCTTTCAACTAATAAAATCCTAATATATATTTCCCCCTCATCTACTTTACTATTAAAATAAAGTTGTTTTATCCAATTACCAATTTGATTAGCATTAATCGTTACATAATCAATTATAAATAATATTTTTTTTTAATTATTTCATTTATTATTAATTGACAAACATATTCATATTTAAAATATTGCAACTGTTCGTAACTCAATCCATAAACCGACCACTCTTGTTTTACATCTTCATCTTTAAAGATATCGTATACTAACCTTGATTTTCCATTCCCAGCTCTTCCAGTAATCGCAGTTACTTTAAAAGGTTCATTTCCGGCTAAAAAATCTTTAATCTTCTTCTTTTCATTTTCTCTTCCAATAATAGAAATAGCCTCATTTTTATATGAAAAATGGTGATAAGATATGCCTAATCCTTCAGCCCACATTGTTTGCTTTTTAATTAGTAATCTTTCATTTTTATCATTTCCTAAAAAAATATAGATTTTATCACCATTAATAATTGTTTCCGCTGTTTGATGTGTACTTTGCATCATAACTCATCCCTCAGTTTTATATAAATTCTACTTTATTTAAATACTATTTCTATATAACAGCAAATCTTCTATCACCATGCATAGCATTAATTGTAGAAAATATCATACTTGTCATTATAGCTTGTAAGATGTCATATAATACTCATCTTTCCCTTTTCACAAATTACTATATCTGTCACATCTTATTTTAGATAAATAATTACTTTTTAAAATTAGAATTCTCATACTTAATATATCATCACTTATAATAAAAATAAAAGAAACTTTTATGCTTACAACTTTATAGCATTTGTTATTCGACACAAAATTGGCACTGTTCTACTTTTTCCATAAATCGGAAATCTTACATCAAGTATGCTTAAAACTGTACCCAGAAACAATCCCGACTGGCATGCCCCTTTTCCAGAGGGGTGGTTTTTGTTCTGTTTCCTACAAAAATTCATTGCCTCCTCGCTTTCCAGTCTAGAGAAAGAAAGAACGTACCCGTCCCTTTGACATAGTCGTTTCTTTTCACAACCAAATCTTATCCATACGTTAAGAGCGAAAACTGAGTACAGACACCTGCCAATACAGGAACGAAATTTCGCCACAGGTTCTCGCCTGGATACTTATCGCAGATATGATGCAATACAAGAGGCAGCTATACTCTGCCGATATAACTGAAACCATGATAAAAAGGCCACTAAAGAAAAAATCTATTAAGTATAGTAAAGAGGCGACTGTTTATTTCTTCGCTAGTCGCCCCCTTAAAAATCTCTAATACCAATTTTCACGCTCTCGATCTAATTCATCATAATAATCATCGTAAAAATACTTTGTTTTGGGAGGATATTTCGCATCAATATAATTTGCAAATTGTATTTGTACAACGTCATCGTACTCATTGGAATGGTCGAAACCATATTTATTCAAGTACCCCATTTTCTTTTGTGCTGCTTCTTCACTTAGACCGAAACATTCCATAAGAAAA
>CATJCJ010000420.1 GCA_949738935.1 uncultured Eubacteriales bacterium
ATGGAGGCTTTCTTGTTTACGAGACAATATTAAGAAATTTATTCTTATTAACGTTCATAAAGAACTATGTTTTCCATGGCAAAGATAATGGTAGAGGAACCGAACTTATCATATAGGGAAAATTAAGATAACATGCCGGGTAAATATGCATAACTATCCAAATAAAGGAAGATTATGCAATAAAACAGGGGTAGTAATTTACATTATTATGCAATTTATTCTCCAGTTATAGCAATGATTAGAATAAGTGTGTTATAAAAAACGATCATATAAGAACAAAAAGACAGGATAACTACATTTTCTTGAAACTTTTACTAATTCCATCATGGTATTGCATTCGATAACATAAGAGAACAAATGTGTATTGGTGAGGAAAGGGATTATTTCTCTACTTACTCTCACTTTTCCAGTATTTTCTTTGATTAGTCAATAATAAATCCTTATATTGCGAACATTATCATTAGTAACTGCTACAATGAAGAAATCGTTAACCATATTCTTCGTCATCTTATGTAGTTGGCACCTATATGCTCAATTACCCATTATTCCGGTCCCCCAGCCCGCCACGATGGACACTTATGGAATAAACATCAACCCACAAACTCATTCCAGTACCCCATCTCCCTTTATTAAAAGAGCACAGTCTAATGCATATGATCCTAATGAATTAGAGCGACGTAATCAAAGAACACAACAAGAGATAAATGTAGCAGGATATATAACTGGATATCACCAAATTAGTTGGGACTTAGCCCGATGGCAATTCGATAAATTGCAGTCTAAGCAGGATAATCATCCATCTGTAGAAGGCTTTTCAAGCCAACGCGCACAGTTCCGAGGATGGAAAGATGGCATAAGAGGATCATTTAAAAATCCGTGGAAAGCAATACGTTGGCAATATAAGTCTGTACCAGGTATGACTAAATATTTTTTTAAGTAATTAAAAATGAGAAAAATAATAGTATTTGTATTAGTAATGTTGGTCCTTCTTTCTTGTGAACAGAAATCCGAACGAACAGAAATTAATTGTGTCTTTCAATTACCAGGTAAGGATGTTTTTGTGAAAACATCTAAACGCAAAGGAGGAAAGTTTGTTATTTTTTTCGCATTAGATTCCTTAATGCTAAAGAATAGTCAAGATTCTATCGAATTCCAAACGGGTGGTTACATTTATATGTTTATGGATACAACGAATGTTTATATAAAAGAATATGCTGCTCCCATACAGCATATCCAACATCAACATTTTAATTTCCAAATGATTTCTTTTAGTGATTATGATCGTTTTTCTGAAAATGGAAAACAAATAGAACCGTATTCTTATATAAACATCGATACGAGAGAGTATCACGTGGCAGTAGATCAGCAAGTTATAAGAAAAGGTGAACTTTATGGAGGTTGGTGACTCTGTTTTTTATGATCAAATAAGTAATCTTCCAGAGGGACGTTATCAAATTGTAGATGGAAAGGTTGTTTCATATTAAAAAGTACGTATATAATGAAAACATTATTTTCTAAAAAGAATATCAAAACGTTGTCAATACTATTGATTATTGATATAATTATGGTTGGTTGTTGGACACTGTACACTCAACCTGATAGTAGCCTTAGTATTATTTTATTATTTATTATTCCTATAGTATTTTTAGCCAATTTAGTGATTGCCGGCATATTCTATTTTATCAAGATGTATTATACACCTTTTTTAGTGATTAATGCTTTCTTATCTTCTTTTTTAGTGTACCTTTTTTTTGTACAGTATATTGAAATTGGTAAACGTATTCGCATGGATAGTTGGGAGTTTTTCATTGACGGACTCAAATATACCATATCGTGTGACGGCATTAATAGAGATGGTAGTTATTATAGTATCGAATATAGCCCTGAACCGGGTTTATCAATTGGTGGTGAGAATGAAAGAGGAATTGTTTTCGCTCGAAACGATACTGTATATTTCACTGCCGTAGATAGTACAACATATTTTATTTACAATAATTATTTATATGGATATAAAAATATCGACAAAATAAAAGTCAAAAAGAAGTATTAATTAGAGCTTGCTAAATAATTGAGTAATAAATCTTGTTATAACATAATTTTCCCATATCTATACTCAGCAAAATCAATAATAAAAGATGAAGAAAAATAGAAAGAGAATATTAATAATTATAGCCAGTATTTTCGCAGGGTGTGCACTTACTATTATTGTTATAATTGGTCATGAGTTGTATGAAATACAAGCTGACGCGGAACAAGCTTTTACTAAACAGAAATCTTATTTTAGACAATCTAGTTTTTCTGGTAAAATCATAAAACGCTATCCATATCAACTCATGATAAAATATGATTCAACTGCAATTCTACCTCCATTAGGTCATCTACTTTTTTATGATTATTATCATTTTGAAACAGCAAACAATACTATTAATATCAACGTACCCGAATCCATTTATAAGATTACAGAATTAAATGATTCTGTTATAAAAGAAAAAGGTTCAGATTCACTCAGAATAAATCAACATACATATAGATTATTAAGTGCAAAACGATTGGAGTGGTTACCTCGGGGCAAATGATTTATATTGAAAATGTAAATGTACAATGGTATGGTTAGAACACTGGTCTAAAAAGCACAATCGATAATCTGTGGAAGACCCTACACTGGACAACTAAATCTATACCCAGTGGAATAAAATGGTATATAAAATAATCAATTACAATCATTTATGAATCCCATTAAAATAACATTGCTTACTTTAATAACAGTAATAATATTATTAGTCATATGTGGAACTATCTTTATTCAAAAAATCAAGGTAGATGCTCTTACTTTTTTGGTATATTCTTTTTATCTAACCTCTTTTATTTGTATGACATCTTTTGTTATAAGTTCATTTTTTTATTGTTCCTGGATAAAGAAACACAAAATAATTACTATTATAATCTTAACTATTTTAATCAGTTGGGTATCGATACTATTTTCTATATAAGTTCACTTTAAATACGGTAGCAGCAAGCAACTTACAGATATATAAAACATAGTGCCAGGTAGGTAATTTATTAAAATTAAAACAAAATCAATAATAGAAGATGAAGAAAAACAGAAAGAAGTAAAGATTATAGAATATGGAAACAAAAAAATCGCTAATACCAATTTATGAGTTAGAATTTTCGGATGGTATTTCTTTGAAAATTCATGTAAAGAAAGCAAAAACAGGTATGCTAAGTATTATTTTATTTTTTGCACTTTCAATCTTTTTCATTCCGATTATATTCTTTATATATTTGGCTACAACCGGTGAAGGTATTCCTTTGGGTTTCATTATCACTTGCATCGTAGGCTTTCTTTCTTCTGGTTATCTATTGAAATTATATTTGTGGAATAAATATGGAACAGAGGTCATTATTATACAAAAGAAATGCTTAATTCTATATTATGATTACAAGCTATTCAAAGACAATTACCAAAAAATTCATTTTGAGTCGATTCAAGTTTATTTTGAGGACAATGGTATATTAATGAATGCCTCTCAAAGAGTCAGTGATCTCAAGGAAAATGCGAATATAAACAATGTGATTTGTTTTAATTTAGATGGTAAAGATGTAAAATCAGAAGGCGAAATACCTCTTGAAGAGATTATAAAAATCAGTAACTATTTACGTCAAACCAATTAACAAGCAGCACATATAAAATAAGAGTTCACATGTATCAAAATGAAATAGAAAAATTAAATAAAAAGTGTAGGATTTACCTTCTGTACATAATGACATGTATCATAGCATTACCTGTATATTCTCAAGCTACCTACATCAAAGAACAACTGACTCTCACCAATATGCTATCCGGCAAAGACTCCATGGATCTGCAAAAAGCAGTCTATGCCGTAGAAAATGCTTATTACAACGGCAACCTGAATGAAGAGATATTCAATCAGCAAATAGAATGGTATACTAATTTTTGCCGCGGTATTATGCAATCCGGCGATATCCGTTATGAAGGACAAGGAGACGAGCAAGCAGCCAAGGCACAATGCGCCGTTTTCGTTTTCATGACAGATTCCATTCCTATGCAAGTTGGAGACACAGTAGCATGGCATACTCCATTTGAATATAACTTTGATGATTACGCCGGACGGGAAAACTGGAACAACATGTTTGTATCACGTATGATGGAAACGAAAAAAGGAAATTGCCACTCCATGCCACTACTCTACAAATTAATTATGGATAAACTCGGTGAGAAGTGCTGGTTATCACTGGCCCCTAACCATATGTACATAAAAGCATGGAACAAACGGGCAGGCTGGTATAATATAGAACTAACCTGTGCCGATTTTCCCACAGATGCCTGGTTGACAGCATCCGGATACATCCATCTGGATGCGATCAGAAATGGCATATATATGGATACTCTCTCCGTTCGGCAATCAATAGCTCTGTGTCTGACTGATTTAGCTCAAGGATACATGCACAAGTATGGGAGCGGAGACGGGCATTTCATTGTACAATGTTGTGATACGGCTTTGAAGTATTATCCGGACTATATCAATGCATTATTGCTAAAAGCACAAATTGTAACACAACAATATAAACAAAGCCCTTCTGTCACCATAAAGAAACAGATGAATGAGCTATACAGCAGAATTCATCAACTTGGGTATCGAAAAATGCCGACTGATATGTATTTAAATTGGCTCTATTCATTAAACGAATATAGCAACGAATACCGGATAAAGAAAATAATCAGCTATAAACAAAAATGAGTAATTACAAGGTTGTACACTTTTGCATAACAAAAGTGTACAACCTGACTATGCAAGAATGTACATTCTTGTTATACCAAAGCGTACACTCTGACTATGCCTGTATTCACTTTACACATTTTGGTTAATATCTACTGTTTTCCTTCACAGTTTCTTGATTGTTTTACTGTTTCACTTTACACCTTCAG
>CATJCJ010000421.1 GCA_949738935.1 uncultured Eubacteriales bacterium
CACTCCTCTTTGAACAACTATTGCAATCACCATACTTTTCTGCGCCTTTAAGTTCGCTTTTCTTTTTTATTTCAATCATCTAATTTCCCTCCACCAAAAAAATTTACTAATTCCCTCAATATTTTATTTCACGAACGCTACCAATTTCAATTGCGTCTTGTATTTTACATCCATAAGAAGTAACCTCTTTTATCACTTCTTGTAAATCTTCTTCTGATTCCAACCATGCGTAACTTACAGAATCATCTGTATCTGTATATATCAGCAAAAACGGCTTTTCTGGTTGCAAAAACATATTATATTTATTGTATTCTTCCATAAATTCCTCCAAATAGTCTTGAAATCAGACATTTATTGCCTATTAAACAAAATCCTTCTCTAATAAATCAATCTTTCCAATACTACATAAATAATCCTTTTGTTTATTCGTAACCCTCTTTGAGAGATTTCGTGTAATCTTAAAATCATAACCATGAGGATTATGAATCAAAATCCACCCCATATCAGTCAATAAATCGCCTACATTCTCCTTATCCTTACATTTAGCTTGTTCATAAGATATTTTCCCTTCATGATACAATATCAAAAGATATTCGGAAGCCCATGCCTGATGATTTCCAAACTCCACAGGATAAAATGTTCCATCTGGAGCCAACCAACCATATTCTTCTCTTTTATTCACAGCTTCTTCTACATCTTCAATATCTATAATTCTATTCCCAATAATTTTCTTTCTTCCTCGAATAACATCCCATGCATTCTCGCAACATTGATCCAAATATTTTCCCATGAATTCATCTATCCTTTCTGTTGTCTAAGCAACGGGAATATATACAAACTCTCTTACAAAATCCGTAAACTGTCTCATAAAATCCATACCAACATCATACCCACAAGCATTATCTATCTGTATTTCTATTGGACTTCTTTTGTCTGGTCTTTTCAAACCTTTTAATCTGCAAAATTCATTTACCAGATTATCATTGTCCAAACACAGGATGCATACATTGATAAAATCATTTTCCAACTCTTCCACTGTCATATATTTTCCACCTCAAACAACATTCTTTAAAATCCCGTAACCTCCATCAATAACCTTTATAGCTTCTTCTAAGGATTCAGCTTCGCAACAATCCCAATTAGATAATCCATCTTCGTCATCCAAAATAATTACTACCTTGATAATATCTTTGGTCTTAAATTTTCTGAAATAATCATGCGCTTTATTTTTCTGCACATATGACAGTTCATTTTCTTTAAACTCAGGAAGTCTCTTTCTAAACTGATCATGCAACTTATCCATTACATCATAAATGCTAAATTTGTTTCTCTCTACAAGATACATATCTTCATCTTGCTCGTATTCCTCATTATATCCTTTTAGAATACGGCTGATCCAGAAATCATTTGTATCCATACAAACATAAATACCTCTAAATTTGTCTTCACCTGTTGGATAAGCATCTATTTCTTCCTTAGTTTGCATATCATCAACTATTTTAGACACATCATAATATTTTGCAAATTCCATATTATCAATTCTTTCTGCTACTATATAAGCCATCTCCCATTTCCTGAAGATAGTGCCATAAATCTACACCACCTACACTACTCATATCTGTTTTATACCATCCACCCTGGAACACAAAATAGAAATAACATCTATTTGTTCTCGCAACAAACCAGAACTTTACTTTCTGATCGTTAATATTCACCTCAAAATTTCCCAATAATCGTTTTTGCTATTGAATTTTGGTGATTGCTTCAGTTTAATACATTTTGCCTTATCTCCACCCTTTGTATATAAAATCATATAATCACATACCTATTTCTTTAATCACACAATAGATTTTATATGTCTAATTGAAACTACTTTAAGGTTATTATTTTGAAAATATTCTAAAAGATTATTAATAAACCCATTGATATTTTTTTCTTCTAAGTTACAATCAAATAACATAAGATAAGAATTAGTTGTTTTATTAAAATATATAGTTTCATATGAAGTATCTGCCATAGTAAATTCTATCGAATTTTTTTCAAAATCTGTTTTAAGGATATAATTTTTAATTTCATATTCAGAGTAAACCTTTCCAACATACTCTCTGTTTAATTTATCCGACCATTCTTTATTGCTATACATCTCACCATTATTCCATTGCTCAATTACATCAAGTGGGATTTTTGATTTTTCAGTAAATCTTTTACAATTTTTACACTCTGCCCATATATTAAATCCATCCCCATTTTTCAGAAAATTAAGAGATTTATATTTGACATTATATGTACAATCAAAACTTACAAGTATTCCTTTTCCTCCACATTTTCTACACGAGTTCAATTTTATCATAATACTCCTTCGTTAATAACTTAAAATCAAGTTTTCAATTACAATTTAGAAACCATATCCTTAACTTTCTGTATTTCTTCTTTTGTATGAGGAGTACCACCTTCATTCATTTCTATATACCATTGCAGCACATCTCTTTCATACTGTAAGTCGTTAATTCGTATTGATATCCTTGTTATAACTTCTCTTGGATCTCCTTCAAATTCATTATAGTATAATCCAAATACTTTCAAA
>CATJCJ010000422.1 GCA_949738935.1 uncultured Eubacteriales bacterium
CAAGCTGAGGACGTGGGTTCGATTCCCATCACCTGCTTCTGTGTTTTATGTTTTATGCACGAGTGGCTCAGTGGTAGAGCATCGCCTTGCCAAGGCGAGGGCCGCGGGTTCGAATCCCGTTTCGTGCTTTTTAAGCAGGTGTGGTTCAATGGTAGAACATCAGCCTTCCAAGCTGAGGACGTGGGTTCGATTCCCATCACCTGCTTTTTTTGTTTGTATTGAAAATTGATAGGAGTAATTATTATGTGCTATAGGATAATTGATTTAAGTTTTTTACTCTGTACAAGGTCCGGTGAAAGGATGAAACTTGTACAGAGGTAATTAATTATATTCATCCGCATTGGATTTTGTACTTATAAGGAGTTCAAAAATTTTAATTCTTATAAGGAGATAAATTCAATGGATAGTAATTTTAAAAAATACATTATTTTTTGGCTGAGTCAATCAGTATCACAATTAGGAAGTTCAATGACGAGTTTTGCTCTTATTTTGTGGGCATATACAATAAATGGTTCGGCATTAACAGTTTCTTTGATGTCGTTTTGTAATTATGTTCCTTTTATAATTATTAGTTTGTTTGCGGGAACTTTTGTTGACAGATATAGTAAGAAAAAAATTATGCTATTATCAGATAGCGTAGCTGCTGTTTGTTCTATTGCTGTTTTGTTATTGATAGTTTTTGGGCTGTTTCGGATTTGGCATATTTATTTAGTTAATTGTATAATTGGATTTATGAATGCTTTTCAGTCTCCGGCATCTTCCGTTGTTGTCAGAAAAATTGTTCCGAAAGAAAAGCTGGCAAGTGTTAGCGGAATGAATTCATTTTCAGGTAATTTAATATCTGTGCTTAGTCCTATGTTAGCGGCTTTTTTATTTTCTGTCGGCGGACTTAAAATTATTTTAATTGTTGATTTAATGAGTTTTATTTTTGCTTTTTGCGTTTTATTATTTATTATGTATATTCCGGAAGATTTTGCAATTAATAGCAAAAAAAAATCTGCATTTTTTGGCTGTAAAGAGGGTTTTATTTTTTTAAAGAAAAATAAGGGTATTTTTATAATTATATTAACAATGGCACTGATTAATTTTTTTTCAAGATTGACTTATGAAAATATTCTTTCGCCTATGATTCTTTCAAGGAGTGGAAATAACAGTGTTGTTTTGGGTATTGTGAACGCTGTTATGGGGATAGGTGGAATATTTGGAGGTATTATTGTTTCTTTTGGAAAATTGTCTAAAGATAATATAAAAATGATATATATATCGGCTATACTTTCTTTTTTGTTTGGGGATTTGCTTATGGGAGTAGGAAGAAATACTCTATTATGGTCTATTGCTGGTTTGGCGGCAAGTTTTCCAATTCCATTTATTAATGCCGGACAAAATGTAATTTTGTATAAGAATGTGCCGGAAGAAATACAAGGAAGAGTATTTGCTGTTCGTAACGCTATACAATATAGTACAATTCCAGTCGGAATTGTTTTGGGTGGCTTTTTAGCTGATTATGTTTTTGAGCCTTATATGATGTCAAACGGTTTTTTTGTACAAATATTTAATTTTTTTGTTGGAAGTGGTTCCGGAAGCGGAATGGCTGTTATGTTTTTGTGTACAGGTATTTGTGGAAGTTTATTTAGTTATTTTGTATATAAAAATAAAGAAATACGTAAGTTACGTTAATGTCATGTAATGCAGTTTATTCTTTATAAAAATGCGATTTTATTTAATTATTGTAAACGACAAAAGTATTTTGTTTACTGTAACTAACTTCCCCGTAAGGATACGTACAGTTTTTGCGGGAAAGTTTCTGTGTATGCGCGCGGCAAAAATCAGTGCGGTAAACGTCATAAATTATGATGTTTACTATAATATAATGATTATAAAAAAGCAAAAGACTTTTTAGTCTTTTGCTTTTTTATAAGATAGTTTTTATAAGTTATTTTTTAATCTTTTCTAATGTTTAATTCTAGATTTTTACAAAATAGGACCAGTGCACCAAGAAAAATTGTCCCTGTCACAATCATAATATCAGCGAAATTAAAAACAGGAAAATCATAATATCCCCAAAAAGTTAAATGAAACATATCGACAACCTTTCCGCCGTTTCTTATAAGTCTGTCAATAAAATTGCCTATAGCACCTGAAGCAATTAGGACAAGTGAAAGTCTGACAAATCTGTTATTTTTTATCCTTGGTATTTTAATATAATAAACTATCATACATATAATAACAATAATTGTAGCAACAATAAAAAATATTCTAGCGCCGCTAAAAATTCCCCAAGCTGCGCCGGAATTTCCCGTATAGGTTAAATAAAGAAAATTTTTAATTACCTCAAAATTACCACCATTATAAAAATTCTCAATGGTAAGATACTTAATATATTGGTCTATACAAACAAGCACTATACACGAAATAATAGGCAAAACATAAAACATAGAGTATCCCCTTTATAATATAATATAATCAATAGCGTTTAAAACTTCCGAATCTGAAACATTTTTTTCAGTATAAGCTAAACCTATTTCTTTCAAAAGTACAATATTTAATTTATTATCTTTTGTTTTTTTATCTAGGAACATTTGCTTAAATATTTCATTTTTGTCAAAATTTTTAACTTTTATGGGCAATTCAAAAAACTCAAAAAGTTTTTTTGCGGAAGTTAAAGAGTCTTTACTAATAAAACCTTTGTCACATGACAGTTTTAATCCTGCCATCATTCCTATTGATACACACTCCCCATGTAAAAGTTTAAATTTAGATAAAGACTCAACAGCGTGTCCAAACGTATGACCAAAATTTAGAATCTCACGTAAACCGGATTCTTTCTCATCTTTTGAGACAACTTCTGCTTTTGACTTACAAGATATAAAAACAATATGTTTTATTTCTTCAGGACTTAAAATTTTTATTTTTTTCATATTATTTTTAAAAAATTCCAAGAAGTTCTTATCAATAATATACCCGTATTTTATAGCCTCCGCCATGCCGGAAGCTATTTGATTATATGGAAGGGTATCAAGGGTTTTAACATTTATATATACAAATTCCGGTTGATAGAAAGAGCCTATCATATTTTTATTTCCGAGAAAGTCAACACCTGTCTTTCCTCCAACACTACTGTCGACCTGAGATAAAAGAGTTGTTGGGATTTGAACAAATTTAATTCCTCTCATATAAGTAGCAGCGGCAAAACCCGCCATATCACCGACAACCCCTCCGCCGAGGGCAATTATAACGGATTTTCTGTCTAATCCTTTTTCCACAAAAAATTTATAAAAATTGGATATAACATTGAGATTTTTACTTTTTTCACCCGACTCAAAAACATAACAAGAAACCTCAGAAAAACATTTTTCAGCAATTTTTATAATTTCTTTAGCATAAAGTTTTTCTGTATTAGAGTCAGCTATTACACATACCTTTTTATCTTTCAATTTTGCTTTAATAAAAGCATTTTCGAGTTCATTAAAACTATCTTTTATGTAAATAGGATATTCTTTTTGAGATAATTCTGTCTTTATATAAAGTGCATTCATCTTGTTAACCACCTTTTATTATTCTCATACTAGCAAGCAAGCCCTTTAGTAAGGGCTTGACTTTATAGTTTATTAAAATAAACAATATTAATTCAAATTTATTTTTTTATATATTTTTCAGCGATTTTAACAAAACCGTTTTCATTATTTTCAAACCATTGTTCAAAAGTTTTGTTTTCAGCTTCAACAGTTTTTCCAAGTTCAATAAGAAAATCCAAAATATCATTTTCAAGAATTACACCGAGATTTTGCCCAAATCTCTCTTTACCTTGATAATCATTTCCGTTCATATGGAGAAAGAAAGCGGGAAGAGGATTTTTGTCAATTACTTTAACTGTTCCATGAAAACCGATTTTTCCAATTTGATGAGTACCGCAAGAAGAAGGACAACCTGAAATATGAATTTGAGGCAGAGTACCATTTTTAAAATTACATTTCCTGATACCGTCAATAAGTTTGTTTATAACTCCCTGAGAGTCTCTGAGCCCAACTTGACATATAGAACTCCCAATGCAAGCCACAGAAGTTTCAAAAATATTTTTCGCGTTATCAGTTAATGTATTTGATAATTTCTCAATCTCATCAGCAGTACAATTTATTATAAATATTTCTTCCTCAGGAGAAATTCTTATTTCAACATCGTCAAAATCTTTTATTGTATCATAAATTTTTTTAAATATTTTAATTTCTGGTGTTCCTCCGGCAGGATGATATCTAAAAGCATAAAGACCTGTTTGTTTTTGCTTTATAATAAAATCTGACTCAATATCTTTAGGTGTTCCGGTTTTTGTTATTTTATTACAAGAAATCTCAATTTTCAAATTTTCTTCAGATTTAATTTTTTCAAGATTTTTATTATATTCTTTTACATAATTCTCAACACCAAGAGTTTCTTGCATATATCTTGTTCTGGCCTTACTCCTGCTCTCATAATTGCCATGTTCTAAGAATGTCAGTATCATAGCTTTAATATAGTATAAAATATCGTCAGGAGAAATTTCTTTCGCAACACAAACTCCCATTTTAGGGTTATTTCCAAGTCCGCCGGCGCTGTATACATCAAATGTATTATTTGAGTTTGAGACAAATCCTAAATCCCTAAAAGTAGCGTGAGGTATATTTTTTGGAGAATTGGAAAAACAAACCTTCAATTTTCTGGGAAGTTTTACTGAGTTGACAAAAGTCAAAAGATATTCAGCCGCTTTTATAGCATAAGGCATTACATCAAAATATTCGCCATCCTCAACACCTGAAAGAGGGGAACACATGACATTTCTTGGATAATCGCCGCCTCCGCCTATAGTTATTATTCCGTTTTCAAAAGCGGAATTTATAAGCTCACAAACTGTTTTTTCTGTCAGATTATGCAACTGAATTGTCTCACAAGTAGTAAAATGAATTTTATCTATATTATATTTATCTATAGCGTTCACAATAAATTTCAATTTATCTTTTGTGAGAATACCTCCCGTCATACGAAGTCTAAGCATACTGGCGTTTCCGCCTCTTTGAGCATAACTGCCATATTTTCCCGAGAAACCTTTATAATCTTTTACACTTAATTCTTTATTATAAAATTGTCTTGTTTTTATTTTAAAGTTCTCAAGTTCATCTTTAAATTCTGCCAAATGCTTTTCCATATACAATCTCCTTATCATAAATTACAATCAAAATTCCCTATATCAATTTCAAATACAAGGAAACAAATTATTTCTTTTTTTATTATAGCATTTGTTTATATTTTTATCAAGGAAAAAATAGTAAAAACCACGAATATCGTAAATACTGAGGAGCTGAAAGGTTCTTATAAAGCTTAATGGAGCATAATGAAAAAGTAGTCAAGATAATTTATTGATTGGTGTTCTTTTAATATGCGTATTTTTTTAAGGTAGTCTCCACAGCGTTTTTTCCTGAATTCATTTCAATAAAATAATCTAGAATTTTTTTATATAAGGGAGTTTCCATTAAATTCAATCCAAAAATAGATTCATTTGAAATTATTTCGGAAATAACTTCTTTTGAGTTATCAGGTTTACCAAAGCGAAGCTTATCTACAATTGGTTTTAAAATTTCAATGTATGGGTCAGGACTAAGCTCAAATTTTTTTCCTTCGTCATCATATCCCATTAAATAACGTATCCATCCGGCAATTACAAGAGGAATATATTTTAAATTATTTATATCAAGTTTTTTGGAGTTTATATATGATTTTATAGTTTCACCAAAACGAACAGACAGTTTTTGAGAGGTATCACAGGCAATTCTTTGTGGAGAATCCGGCATAAAATCATTTGGAAAACGAACATTTATAACCTCGGATAAAAACTCATCAGGGTCTATAATATTTGGATTAACAACAACAGGCAAACTTTCTTGCCTGCTCATATTAGTTATAAGTTTTACAAGACTTTCGTTTTTCATTTCATCTGATATTTTGGTATATGAAAGAAGACATCCAAAAATAGCGAGCGCGGTATGAAGAGGATTTAAGCAAGTACAAACTTTCATTTTCTCTGTTTTGTCAACAGTCTCCCTATCAGTGAAAATAACTCCTTTTTTATGACTTTTATCCATTGGAATTTTACCATTTTTAAAATTATTCTCTATTATTAAATATTCGGTTTCCTCACCATTTACGAAAGGTGCGATATAGGTGTTTTTTTCTGTAACAAAAGGCTCAATATCCGCGATATCATCATTTTTTAATATTTCCAAAACTTTGTCGGAGGGGCGAGGAGTAATTTTATCTATCATACTGCAAGGGAAAGAAATATCGTCGGAAATATATTTAATAAAACTTTTTTCGGCAAAACCATTTTTGACCCAATTCTCAGCAAATTCCAAAATAGCGTTCTCAAGCCTTATTCCGTTATTGGAACAATTATCCATACTTAAAAGAGTGAGAGGAAGTTTTTCAAATTTAAATCTCTCAAAGCAAAGAGAAGCTACTTTTCCTATATAACTTTCAGCCATAGATGGAGGATTTTTAAAATCGTTTTCAACAATCTTTAAAAATTTTCCGTTTTTATCTTTCAAATTATAACCTTTTTCGGTAATTGTAAAAGAGGCGAGCTTCAAACTTCCTGCTCTGAATATTTCTCTTAGACGTTCCATATCTTTGCGTTTAGCGTTATTCATACATAAAGACTCAGTTATTGAGGTTATGATTTCTTTATCAACGGTACCATCAGATTTTAATGTTACGTTTATTGTTAAATTATCATATTTTCTCATACACTTTTCTATAATCTCATAATCATATCCTTCGGCTGTTATTATTCCGGAAGAAATTAATCCCTCATTTAAAAGGTTTTGACAGATTGAAGCCGGAAATGCTCTAAAAATATTACCTGTTCCAAAGTGAACCCATTGAGGAGAATGTTTTGTTATTTCATGAACCTCTTTTACATCGAATTTAGGAAGTTTATAGTGTTTGCTTTCCCAAAATTTTTTATTTTCAGTAAGTGTTTTTAGATTTAATTCCATACAAAGAGTTTTCATCTATTTACATCGCTCCTTTACAATTATTTTTATCTGATTTTTCAATTGCCTCAATGAGACCATTCAAATAAGTCGCGCCGAGAGCTCTGTCATATAAACCGTATCCGGGCATCGACACTTCTCCCCATATAGCCCTGCCATGGTCAGGACGAATTGGACCGTTAAAGCCAACATCATAGAGAGCTTTAATTATTTTATACATATCAAAAGAGCCGTCTGAGGAAAGATGAGCCGCCTCATCAAATTTTCCTTTTGAATGATGAATTAAATTTCTAACGTGAGCAAAATAAATTCTGTTTCCGAAAGTTTTTATTATATCACATAAATCGTTTTTTGTGTTTGAGCCAAGAGAACCTGAGCAAAAGGTTAATCCGTTAAAGTCCTCATTTACACTATCAAGAAGTTTAGATATATTTTCTTTACTGTTGATTATTCTTGGTAATTCGAAAACAGGCCAAGCTGGGTCGTCAGGATGAATAGCCATTTTTATATTATTTTTTTTACAAACAGCTTTTATTTTGTTTAAAAAATAGATTAGATTTTCAAGCAGTTTTTCAGATGTAATATTTTTATACATTTCAAACAGTTCTTTTATTTTTGAGAGTCTTTCAGGTTCCCAACCAGGCATGACAAAACCATTACTGTTTGAGTTTATTTCCTCAAATATTGTTTCAGGATTTATTTTATCAATAAGCTCTTGGTCATAAGATAAAACTGTTGAACCATCAGGTCTTTTTTTAGCCAGACTGGAACGTGTCCAATCGAATACAGGCATAAAGTTATAACATATTAATCTCAAATCCGCTTTAGCGAGATTTTCCAACGTGACAATATAGTTTTCTATATACTTGTCTCTATCAGATGAACCTGTTTTTATAGAATCATGTATATTGACACTTTCAATTCCCTCAATTTTAAGTCCGGCTGCCTCAACCTCATTTTTTAATTCAAGTATCTCACTTAGCTCCCATATTTCTCCGGGCTGTTTGTTATATAATGTTGTAATAACTCCCGTTACCCCGGGAATTTGTCTAATCTGTTCAAGTGTTACGGAATCATATTCACTTCCAAACCACCTTAAAGTCATTTTCACAAAAATACCTTCTTTCTAAAATATTGAAATTTAAATATTTGTCATATTATTTTAATACCCCATAATTTTAGGCAGCCACATACTCACAAAAGGAACATATGTCACAAGAAGAAGTATAAGAAAAATAACGCCATAGTAAGCGAGCAGTGGTTTCATAACATTTTCTATCTTTGTACCTGCGACTTTTACACCAACAAAAAGAATATTTCCAACAGGAGGTGTTATAGTTCCAATACACAAATTAAATACAAGCATTATACCAAATTGTATCGAATCCATTCCAAACTGCTGACAAACCGGAAGAAAAATAGGAGTAAAAATTAATATTGCCGGAGTTATATCCATAAATGTTCCAACAAATAAAAGTGTGATATTTATTATAAGCATAATTATTATGGGGTTATTACTTATGCTTAAAAGAGCCTCGGAAATAGCGTTGGGAATTCCTGTAAATGCCATTACCCAAGCCATTATGCTTGATACTCCTATCAAAAAAACAATTATACCTGTTGTCTCAGCACTGCTTCTGAAAATTGTGTATAAATCTTTAAATTTAATGGTTTTATAACAAAATGATAAAATCAAACTATAAACAACAGCAACGACAGAGCCTTCTGTAGCGGTAAAAATTCCAAAAATTATACCTCCGATTACAATTACTATAAGCAATAAACTTGGAATAGCTTCAAGAGTTATTTTAATTCCTTGAGATAAAGAAACTCTTTCTTTGTTTCTATAACCCTTTCTTCTTGCTATAAAAAAGGCGACAATCATACAGGCAAATCCCCATAAAAAGCCCGGAATATATCCTGCCATAAACAAGGCGGCTACAGATGTTCCACCACTTACAAGAGAATATGTTATTAAAACATTGCTTGGTGGAATTAAAAGACCTGTTGGAGCTGTCGCTATATTAACTGTGGCGGAATAATCTTTATCATAGCCCTCTTTTTCCTGTATGGGTCCAATTATTGAGCCCATAGCGGAGGCTGAGGCAACTCCTGAACCGGAAATTGCCCCAAACATCATATTAGCGATTGCGTTTGTATGGGCTAACGCTCCAGGGATTCTTCCTGTTAAAAGCTTGGCGAAATTAATAAGCCGTAGGGCTATTCCTCCTTTATTCATTATATTACCGGCAAGAATAAAAAAAGGTATAGCTATAAGTGTAAAGACAGAAATTCCGGAAAAAATTCTTTGGGCTCCTGTTAAAACAGCTGGTTCAAAGTCCATTATAGGAAGAATAGCGCAAATTGAGGCTATTCCAAGAGCCACAGAAATGGGTAAACCCATTAAAAGCAATATTATTAAAACTATTGCTATTATAAAACCTGATATTAATGCGGTTTCCAATAAAATACCTCCTTTAACTGTTTAATTTTTTGAACTTTTTATTATAGAAATAGTTTCACATATATTTATAAAATTATATACTATTGTTAAAACTCCGCTTACAGGAACAACAGCGTAAATATAGGACATAGGGACTCCAAGAGAAGCGGTCACCTGTGTTTTTGTCAGTTTTGTGATGAAAAAGCCGCCATATATAAGAACTAACAGAGTAAATCCCATAATCAGAAGTTCAACTATTATACTTAATATGTGGCCGCTATTACCCTGTAATTTGTCGGCGAGATATCCCATTCTCATATGTTCTCTTTTTGAGAAAACAAGAGAGGATGACAAAAGTGCCAGCCAAGTAAAAGAGAACGTAAGCAATTCTTCGGAAATGGTACTTGGAGAGTTGAAAATATATCTTGTTATAATCTGATATGAACCAATAATTGTAATAAATACAAAAAGAGCTATACAAATGATTTCAAGGATTTTATTTAATGAGTATTTAAATTTTTGCAAAATTTACATCTCCTTTTCTGATATTTCGGATATTCTTTTATATAATGGCTCCAATTTGGGATTATCTTTTATTATTTCCTCATGCAAATGAAGAATTTTATTCCTAAATGGTTCAATATCAGTTTGAATAAACTGGACGCCCATATTTTTCGCTTGATTAATAGCTTCTTGAATTTGAATATCCCAGTTTTCTCTTTCAACTTTCGTACAAAGGAGAGCCGCCTCATCAAATACTTTTCTTTCCTCATCGGTTAAATTATCCAAAAATCTTAGATTGGCGATTAACATATCAGGTACCATTTGATGTTGATTATAAGTATAGTATTTAGCGACTTCACCATGTTTATTGTTTGTCAAAGCCAATTCGTTATTTTCTGCGCCATCTATAACGCCTTGCTGAATCGCCGTATAAACCTCTCCAAAACTCATTGGGGCGGCGGCAGCGTCAAAAGCTGCCATCATTTTTACATTTGTGGGACTTTGTTGAACTCTTATTTTTTTACCTTTTAAGTCCTCGGGTTTATTTATAGGGGTAGTAGCGTAAAAGTTTCTGGTGCCGGCGTCAAGCCAAGCAACTGTCTCAAAACCTGCCTCTTCTGTTGATGTATATATATTATCAGTGAAATTTTTATCTTCCATTACTTTGTGATAAAGTTCAACACTGCTGAAAAGATATGGTATGCTAAAAATTTGATATATATTGTCAAAAGTTTCAAGATTTCCTGTACTTGCCACAGCGTAATCTATAGCGCCTGTTTGAACGAGCTCAATCGCTTTTACAGAAGAACCAAGCAGTTCATTTGGAAAAATCTGAATATCATATTTGTCGCCCAGTCTTGACTCGACATATTCTTTAAAAGCAAGCAAACCAAGATGGTCGGGGTGAGTTTCAGATTGTGAGTGTGATATTCTGACTATAGTTTTTGAGTTTGAGAAAAAATCACAGCCTGAGAAAGAAAAAACTGCTGTAATTAAAAACAAAGAAAGAAATATTTTTTTTATGTGAATATTCATAAAATCATCCCTTTTTACATAATAATTAAAAGCTGTTTATTTAGTATGATAATATATCTTAAAATTATTCATTTACTTAGAGACTGTCTAAAAACAAAATATCTAAAAAATCAGTGAAAATAATATCATTACGCTCCAAAATGATTTTATTTTCGCTGATTTTTTAGATATTTTGTTTTTAGACAGGCTTTTTTTAGATTTTAGACAGGTTCTTAGTATAACAATGTGAGTTCGATGAAATTTTATAATTAATGGAATCTTTTTCTATCGCAAAAAGGTTCCAAACCTCCAAAAATGCTCTTGAAGCATTAAAAACCTTGAGATTTCACCTCAAACTCCACAAACTTTTTGAAAAAAGTTTGACAA
>CATJCJ010000423.1 GCA_949738935.1 uncultured Eubacteriales bacterium
CAAACTTATATATAAAATTCGGATATGATTTATATGTTTATATTGAGTGTGATTATATAGAAAAAAAACTAGTTAATTCCTTTGATAGAATATATATTGAGGAAATAAATTATTAAAATTAATTTGTTAAACTTCTCATAATATTTTTTAAAAGTAAAGAAAGTATAGGTAGCGTAAAAACTATCTATACTTTCTTTATTGAATCTGATTTTTAAGAAATGTTGTAAATTTTTTTCGTACTCATATTATAAATACATTTCAGAGATATAACTACTTAACCACCAGAAATCAAAAGTTTTATTGCTGTCAAGGCTGTTTTTAATATAAAATTTAGCATAACATATGAATATGACCCTGCCAGAAATGTGGTAAGTCAAACTGACAGCACAGGAGTGACAAGCAAAAAAGAATATGACGGACTTGGAAGACTTGTAAAAGAATACACTCCAAAAGTAATAGAGGGAAACTATTTCACTCAATACACTTACAAAGGCTTTACAGATATGCTTAAATCTGTTACAATTCCATTAGACAGCGGACAGAATATGGTTAAGGAATATGAAACCGACAAGACGGGAAACGTTCTGAAAGAAACCGTTGTGGGAGGAAATGCCGGAAACAGCGTTACAGAATATACTTATAATGAAATTGGACTTCCGGTGACAGTAACGGCGCAAGGCAATAAAGAGGCGAATGTGACAACATATACTTATGATAAAGTTGGCAATAAAACCTCTATGACTACAGGAAACGCTTTAAGCAAAACTATTTATAAGTATGACAATCTAAACAGGCTTACTTATTTAATAACTGTACCAAATGAAACCAAGTATACACCCGACGCGGCTATAACCGTTTTCCCTGAACATTGTATTGAAAAATATGAGTACGATGTTAATGGAAACTTATCCCAAAAGACAGACAGAAACGGAAACGTTATAACTTACGCTTATGATGGACTTAACAGACTTAAAAGTCAGAAAACAGGGGATTTGGAAAAGACAGCCGAGTACGCTTTAACCGGAGCGAAAGTCAAAGAGAAATACGGAAACGCTGAGTTAAACTATAAATATGACGCGAGAGGAAACCTTATTTATGAAAAAAGTTCGGATAAAGATTGTACTTTTATAAATGAGTATACATATGATAGAAATAATCTTGTCAGTTCAATTAAGCTAAATAAGGGGAGTAGAAAAGTTTCTGAGAATACTTACGCATATACCCCTAAAGGTCAGCTTGACAAAGTATATGAAAATGGAAAACAGGTTGCCGCATATAGTTACGACTTAAACGGAAATCTTAAAAAAACAACATACAGAAACAATGTTGAAACAGCATATGATTATAATTATGCCGGACTTGTAAAAAGCGTTCAGAGTAAAAATGGCGATAATATTTTAGATTCTCACAGCTACACCTATTATGATGATGGAAACCAGAAAACCAAAACCGATAATGGAGTTATGACGACATACGGTTATGACTTATATGGCAGACTGATTAGTGAAGTGTCAGGTAAAGAAAAGAAGAATTATACTTATGACCTGTCGGGAAACAGAACAAGACTTTCCGTATTGGGAAAAGATAATTATAATACTTATTATAATTATGACGCTTATAACAGACTTACGAGAAAGACGATAAATGAAAATGGTAAGGCTGAAAGAGATGATATAAATTACTATTACGATTTTAATGGTAATCGAACAATAATGATATACAATAAAATCGGTAAAGATTATCTTTCTAAAAAACCATTTGATATATTTGAGGGATATTATGGTGATGAATATATAAGTTTTTATCTTGATAAGACGCCAGTAACATTTAAATATAATGAATTTAATGAATTGGTGTGTATAAATTATAATCTTGATTGGGAAGCAACCAGCTTTTTTTACAGACCAGACGGCTTGATTTTTAAAAGAAATCACGTTATGGATACAAAATATTATAACTGGCAGGGAGATAATATAAGCGCAATAACGAATGATGATAGTGAGGACGCATCAAATGATATATACACAAGAGGTTTGGGATTGATAAAATCAAACACCGAAATCTACTATCTTCAAAATGGTCACGGTGATATTTCCGCTCTCACTAAAGAAAA
>CATJCJ010000424.1 GCA_949738935.1 uncultured Eubacteriales bacterium
GGCTGTTGCATATATATTATATCAAAGGAGGTTTGCTTTGGATACTCAACGCTAAAGCTTTTTAAACTCCCCGGACTATCCGGGGGTTTTCTTTATACAAAAAGATTTTCCGCTGTACCGGCAGGAAAACTTTCAAAATATAAATAAAAATAATTTTTAGGTCTTCCAATCAATGAATTTTTATTGTATAATAAATTTGGCATATGAGGTTATTTCCTTTCTATAATTTGTTGTCAAATTTATTATACAACAGAAAATACCTTTATGCTTTTTTATTTTAAAAGTCTGCAAAGTGGTGATTATAATAAAAAATCAATATTTAATGAGATATATATTTTATACCTTCATTAATAAGTGAAAAAAATTTATTATGAGATATAAACTCTCCACCCAGGCTTTCAAGATGCTTTGTATAAAATTGACAATCAATAAACAAATAATTTTCTGCCAGTGCTTTTTGGGCAAGAGAAATCATAGCCATTTTTGAAGCATTTGTAATATCGTAATACATACTTTCTGCAAATAAACATTTTCCTAACTCAACTCCATAAAGACCGCCGGCAAGTTTATCGTCTTTCCATACTTCAACACTAAATCCAAAACCTTTTTCAAACAATTTATTATATGCCGATTCTATATCATCATTAATCCATGTGCCTTCTTCTGTATATTCCCTCTTTTTTCTGCATTTGTGTATAATTTCGCTGAAATTTTGGTTAAAAGTAACTTTAAAAATTTTTTGATTCAAAACGCTTTTCATTGAATGTGAAATTTTTATATTTTTGGGGAATATAATATACCTGTTAAAAGGTCGCCACCAGGACATTTCTTCATCAGGATAATAATACGGAAATATTCCATTTGAATAAGCTTTAATAAGAGTTTCCGTATTTAAAACTCCTCCTATGGCAATAGCGTTTTCATCATCCGCATATTCCGGAAATTCAAAATTATTTTCATTTAAATTGTAAACAGACATTACTTACATCTCCTTTTTATACAATTTCTCCCTAAAAGTATAAAAAGCCCAAGCATAGCTGAAAATATAGTCGCAATAATCAGTATGCCTTTTTGTATTCCTAATGTTAGAATTGCGCCAAACACAAGGGAACCGCAGGCTGTAGTTATGCTTTCTATAGTGTTGTTTAAACCTAGAGCCTTGCTTTGTCCAACTTTCTCAACCTCTGGCAATGACGAAAAATAAACCGCTTGTGATGATAATCCAAAACTATCCGCAATAGCAAATAAAGCGACTACAATATAACAACTTGTTATTGATGGATTAACCGAAAGATAAATCAAAGCTAAAGCGTATATAAATGAAGCTAAAATCATAGTTTTTTTTATACCAAGCTTTTCGGATATAATTTCAGCCAATGACGAACCTGTATAAATAGAAATCATACCACTAAGCAAAAACGCCATTGAGATATGGGTAGCTGAAAGCCCCGCCTCTTCAGCTTCAATTGGGAAAAAATACCCCAAAAATGCCGCACATATCAAATACGGTATACTGATACATATAAAGTATCTGATTATATTGGGCGAGATAATTTCCTTAATACTTCTGTCTGTTTCTTTATTTTTATTATCAGATACCTCATCTGTTTTGCTTATCATAATAAAACATATTATTATTAATATAAATGATGCTGCCGTTCCCGTAAAATACGCCGCGTTTATTCCAAAATTTTCCCATATTAAAGAACCTATTACAGTTCCACAATTAAGTCCTGAAAGATACGCCGCATTTATATGTATAAATCCTTTGTTTCTATTTTCCTCTTCATTAAATCCTGCCGCCCAAGTATTTAAAGCGAGAGATAAACAGCCGCTTCCTATCCCACATAATGAATTAGCAAATATTAAAACTATTATATTAGGCGCAAAAGCTGAAAATATATTTCCTAAAATATAAAATACTCCTCCTGTCACACATATAGATTTAACGCTTGTTTTTTTTACGAAAAATCCGCATACAAAAGCTGATAACGCCGCTAGTATCATTTCAGCGGACAATGGAAATGCCGCGGCCAATTCCGGGGAAATAAAACTGTTTTCACCGCACAAATTCATTCCATATATAGGAAGAAAAGCTGTTGATATATTAGCGATTACGAAAAACAAAAACGCGATAGGTCTTATTACTTCTGGAGAAGTTATTATCTTTTTCTTTTTTGAAACTCTTTCGGCTTTTACGGCTTTAACACTATATAAAATTTCTGAAAATAGAAGCATAAATATAATTACAGCCATAACGGCAAGCATAAGAACTTTTGTATAAAGTCTATTGTTTTCTCCCGCAAACGCCGAATAATCCATACCTGTTTCAATAAAAGCGATATTTTTGCCATTTTCATCATACAATGGCACAAGTGCATACATATATGTTCCTTCAGAAAGAGCAAACTCATATGAAATATCATATCTATTATTTTCCGCCATTTCTTCTTCTATAGAACCTGTAAAACCTCCCGTCATAGGATACATTACACAATGTAAAAAATCATTTCTATAAGCTTCACACATAATATTATTTTCTACTTTGTAGATTACACAGTAAAGATTATTTTCTTGATTTATATCACTTTGCAAAACTTCGTTTACAGCTTTATCTATATTTTCGTAGCTTTTCTCAAAAATAGAATTTGGACTATTTATTTTTTTAAGGTCATCAAAGTTTATTTTTTCACCTATTAAATATGATATATTACATAGATTTGAAGCTGATTCATTTACAATTCTTGAATTATAACTTTCAAAAATAATATATGATATTCCCATTGTTACAACAAGAGCTGTTACAATCATTAGAACTTGTAGTTTAGAACTTTCTTCAAACTTTGAATTTTTTATCAATATAACAATTTTAAAAACAGAATAAATTGATATAATAAGTATCAAAATTGCTGCGATATTTACAGAAGCGACAAACATTATTCTTTGAGGAGAAATACTGACACAGTCATAATAAAATAATTCCTCTCCCTCTTCTGAAACAGCTGCCATACCATATAAATACAAAGGTTCTCCGTTTTCGTCATATGTATATTCTGTTGTCAATACGGATACTGTATTATTTGATACATCAAGTCCCGAAAAAATAGGAGCATCCGAAAACTTATCCGAATCTATCTTAGAAAATTCTTTTTCTGATATTATCGTATCAAATTTCAAAGTTTCAGTATTCATACAAATAACTTTTCTTTGACCTATATCACATAAATAAAGCCCATCATTTCCATAAGCTAATTCAGAAATTATGCTAAAATAACTTTCATTATCGTATTTTCTTGCTGAATACAGACATTTTAATTTTTCATTATTATAAATAAAAACATCACCATTTTTTAAAGCAAACGCAATTTCAAGTCCATTTTCTTTTAAATTAAAACTGCTGTCAGAAATCATATTGTTTTTATTTTCATATTCCACAAAACCAATTTCTATGGCCTCTTGTCCATTTAAATATAAAACTTTAACTCCTTCTTTTGATATTTCAGAAAAATAAATTTTTCCATCAATCATTTTAAGACTATCAATAACTATACTTTCAGCATTTTCTTCAGAATAATTTGTTTCATAAACAACGTCTTCCCGTTTTCCGGAGGAGTTAAATTTTAATATTCTTTCATTTAAAACATCTACACCGTTTTCACCAAGAATATTATCTTGAATATAAATTTCACCATTAGAGCCTATCGCTATTTCGTCCGCGTAATCAAAATACATTTCGCCGCCATCGCTTTCAACTTTGTTCAATAAACGATTTTGTCTATCCGCTATAAGAAGCTCGTTTGATGAATCAGAAATATAAACAATACTATCATTGGAAGTACAAAGTTTTACAGGATTAACAAGTAGTTCTTCTTCTTCAAAAGGATTATTAAACAAACAGCTCGAATTAGATGAAATAAACGCCGCAAGCAAAACAAGTAATAATATTACGACAAAAACACTGTTTTCTTTATGATTTTTCCTTCGATTCATATATGATATACTTCTCCTTTACAATATTTCTACTGAGTATTTAGGTTTTAAAAATGAAGGTCGCAAACTCTCTTTATCCTTTTTTATGCCATCTATTCCCATATCCTCACCTAAATTAATATGTTTTATATTTATATGCTTTTTTGCCATTTCAGCGTTGAGCCAGTATGTAAGACCCCTTATTCTTTCAGCGTTTTTTTGAAAATAATAACAAACAGTATCATTTCCTATATATTCGCTTAGAGCGAATGATAAGGGTTTTCCTTTATAATATGAAACGCATAGTTTATTATATCTTTCGTCAAAAATCTCCAAAAATCTTAAAAAAGCTTTTTTTTCGCACCCATAAAAGCAATTTTCACAATTATGCGCATCGCACCATTTATCAAAAACATCAATACTTGCTTCTATAAGATTATTTTTTTTGCTATGTGAAACAACCTCAATACTCTGATAATTTCTAATTAGGAAATTAATGTCACCTCTTTTCTTTTTATTGGATTTTCCTTTTAAAACAAGAAAATCAGTTGTCTCATAAAAATAATCACTATCATTTGGATTAAAAAAAACTTTGACTTCTTTATTAAACTTTTTAGCTGCCGTTTCATATGACAAAATATTTTTTTCGCTGACATATTCAAATTTTAGAATAAGTCCAAAATTTGAAAATATTTTGTAAAGTTTAAAAATGGCTGGAAATATATCGGTATTTTCTTTGTAAAGAAGTATAACAGATAATTTGCTGTCAATACCATATTCTAAAATCGCGATAGTATTTTCAATAACTCTGTAAACATACATAAAACTTTCCTGCCACGCGTAAATCAATGAAAAACTACGGTCACCAAATTCAGTATTATTCTCAAAAATACGAAATTGTTTCACATCTGAAACATTTGGAACTTTAAAATATTTATATAAACTATTAATTTTTGACTTATCATAAGTTTTCATAAACAAATATCCTTTTATACAATTTGACGTTTTGCTGTTTCGGCAAATTTTCCTCCAAGTTCCATAAGTTCATTATATGTACCAGACTCAATAATTTTGCCTTTTTCTATATAAATAATTTTTGAACAATTTTTTATTGTCGATAATCTATGAGCGATAACCAAACGGGTACACTTCATTTTTTCTAAAGTATCAACAACTATCGATTGAGTTATATTGTCAAGAGCGGAAGTAGCTTCGTCAAATATAATAATATCGGGATCAGACGCAAGTGCTCTCGCGATAAGAAGTCTTTGCTGCTGACCGCCTGAAAGACCGCCGCCGCCCTCAGAAATCATTGTAAACATACCCATAGGCATATTTCGTATATCATCGGCAAACCCAGCTTTTTCAGCTGCCTCCCAAGCTTTGTCAACTGATAAATTAGGAGCGCACACAACAATATTTGAATAAATATCACCTGAAAATAATTTTCCGTTTTGAAGCACAACTCCTATTCTTTGTCTTACACTTCTTATATCTAAGCCGCTCAAATCCAGCGAATCATAATAAACTGAACCAGACTGAGGTTTTTCAAAACCTAAAAGTATTCGAACAAGAGTTGATTTTCCACAGCCTGAAGAACCAACTATTCCTATATATTCACCATTTTTTATATGAAGTTCAAATTCATCTAAAATATAGGGAGTTTCATTATTGTATCTAAATTTAATACGATTAATTTCAATGTTTCCGCTAAGAGATAAAACGTGTTTTTTGTATCCCGAATTTTCCGGAGTTTCCTCAATTATAGGCATAAGCATATTAAGAGCGGCTTTAAACAGTGCTATCTGCGGCGTGACATAAGAAAAAGATATTATGGCAGCCAAAAACAAAGAAAAAGATGTGTTAAAAGCAATATAACCTGAAACACTCATTTTGGAATTATATGCCCAATAATACAATATTATAATTCCTCCAAAATTTACAGCACTGCTCAGAGCATTGGAAAACAGCAATATTTTTGATGGCATAATCTTTATCTTAGAGTAAATTTCAGTCCATTTCTCAAAAGCTCGTATTTCAGAACCTGTCGCTTTTATTTTTGTAATTCCGTTTAAAAGCTGGAACACAATTCCTGAAAGTTTGCTCTCTAAACTGGTATTATATTTTTTTTGTTTTATTTCAAATACCGCTGTCATAATGTTTACAAACAGCATTATCAAAATAATAATAACAGAAGGTAAAATCATATTTGGGGCAATTGAGGCAATTTGAAACAAATATAAAAATGAGAATAACATTCCAAATAAAACAGGTATGATTTGTCCGTTTAATACAGAACAAATCATATCTATTGAATCCGCGCGTTCTGAAATTTCTCCGGCGGAATAATTCTTAAAAAAATCAGCGGGCAATAAAAGCAGTCTGGCCCATATAGCGTTTTGAGCCAATATTTCCGTCTTATTTCCTATTCTCATTACCCACATTAGTCGTGCTAAAGAACACAAAGATTGTATAAAAACAGTGCCGATTATAAGTATACTTATTCCAAGTATCTCTTTTGATGTTCCAGATGGAATCAATGAATTAAATATAAATTGATTTATTTCGGGCATTATCATACTTGTAAAAACCGCCGCCAAGCTTACTGCCGTAAGCCAAATTATATCCAACATATCAAAAGCGCCGCAAACAAACACTATAAAATCTTTTATGCTCAAATTTTGATTTTTCATTGGTTTATAAAAACAATAACAAGTATTTTTAAACTCTGACGCGTTTTTTGATGTTACTTTTGTCGCTATATTTTTTTCATAATAAATATAATTTTGACCGTATGGAATAAGAGCGCAGGGATTACCATCTTTAATACAAATCAAAGGTGTCGAGGCATTTTTCCACCATTTGCCTGTCAGTACAACTTTTCTTCTCATCATACCTGTTTCACTCATAGCAAACTGCATTATATCATCTGTATCCATACCATTCGGAAATATAATTTCATTAACCCCAAAAAAATCACATATACGTTGTATTTCTAACGCCGCGATATCAATATTGTTATTCTCATACTTTGTATCAGTATTACTTAAAGATTTATATACGGTTTTTGAGGCATTTTTCAATATTTGTAAGTCAGTTTCTTTTTTTCTTTTAATTTCTTCAGAAAAATTCATAATAAACACCCTATTCGCTTCTTACCAATTCCGCGTATCTTCCGTTCTTTTCTATTAACTCCTTGTGATTTCCTCTTTCAACCTCACACCCATATTCAAGCATAACAATTTCATCAGCGTCACGAATTGTTGAAAGACGATGAGCTATTATTAAACAAGTAATCCCGCGTCGTTTTACAGAATCTGTTATAAGTTTTTCTGTTATGGGGTCTAAAGCGGAAGTTGCTTCGTCAAGTACAATAATAGTTGGATTAACAGCGAATGCCCTTGCTATTTCAAGTCTTTGTCTTTGTCCGCCAGAAAAGTTTGTTCCGTCCTCTTTTATTATGTGCTCATAACCACCTGAAAGGCTCATTATATCATTATGAATACAAGCGTCTTTACAAGCTGAAATTATCGCTTCTTCAGAAATAGTATTATTCCACATTGTTATATTATCTTTTATTGTTCCTTCAAAAAGAGATATATTTTGGTCAACAACCGCAACTGAAGCCGTAAAAACATATCTGTCAATATCTTTAATTGAAACATCGTCAAACAATATCTCTCCGCTTCTTGGAGAATATAAGCCTGAAACAATCTTTGCTATTGTTGATTTTCCGCTTCCACTGCCTCCAACCAACGCAACTATTTTTCCTTTTTCCGCTTTAAGTGAAAAGTTCTCTATTAAATTAGGAGCAAGATGGCTATACGCAAAACAAAGATTTTTTATTTCAAATTTTCCTGAAAGTTTTTTGTAATTTTTAAAATCATTTTCACCAAAAAAAACATTTTCACTTATATCTGTTGGATAAGCCATAACATCTTCTATGCGTTCCATATCTCCTGACATTTCTCTGATATTCTGAATTGTTTCAGTAACAGAATTTACAGGAGAAAGAAAACTATTCATAAAACCTTGAAAAGCCATAAGAGAACCGACTGTAAATTTTCCGCTAAGTATATAGTAAGCTCCGACAATAAGCACAGAGCCTTTTGTAATACCTGAAAGCATTTCAGGAACAATGCTTATGAGTATATTTCTTTTTCTTAAATGAAGCATTGAATTATTATATTTCGTACGATATCCCGCTATTTTTTCAAAAAATCCAAATTCCGCACCGCTTGATTTAATTGTTTCAATCATAGAAACTGCCGCTACAGTAATGCCGGAAAGTTTTCCTCTGTCACGCTGCATTGTTTTTGCGTCGTTCGCGTTTTTTGCTGACGCAATTTTTATAATAAAAATATCAGCAAATGCCGCAATAATTCCTATTCCAGCAAGAAAAAAATCATAATATAATATCATAGGAATATATATAAATATCATTAATATA